>WFOM01000184.1 GCA_015488075.1 Helicobacteraceae bacterium
ATTTATACTACAAAATTTTATCACAAACAGGATTATAACAAAAGTTTTGTGTATTTTTTGTGTAAGAGGGTTAAGGTTTTAGGATTGAGGATTTAGGTTTAAGAGTTGAGGTTTGAGTTTTTAGAAAAAAAGGTGCAATGGTATACAGAAAACTGAAAACGGATAACGGAAAGTGGAAGTTAGGTTTTAGGATTGAGGATTTAGGATTAAGGTTGGAGGTATGATGTTTTATGTTTTAGAGAAGGTGGCATCAAGCCAAAAAGCCACAAAGTGGCTAAAGTCCTGCGGCTTCGACAATTTTTGCCTGGTGGTCGGCTATAAGCGGCTCTATAATTTCATCAAACAACCCGCCACTCATTATCTCATTTAGTCTGTATAGTGTGAGGTTGATTCTGTGGTCTGTTATACGGTTTTGCGGGTAGTTGTATGTTCTTATCCTTCCGCTTCTATCCCCTGTTCCTACCTGTGCAGCTCTCTCAGCCGCTGTTTTTTCTTCAACTTTTTGCATCTCTATCTCATAAAGTCTTGCTTTTAGAACTTTTAGAGCTTTTTCTTTGTTTTTGTGCTGTGATTTTTGATCCTGGTTTGTTACTACTATACCGGTTGGAAGGTGAGTTATCCTAACTGCGGAGTCGGTTGTGTTAACAGACTGTCCTCCGCATCCGCTGCTTCGCATAACATCAATTTTAAGGTCGTTTTCATTAATCTCTATCTCAACATCATCAACTTCCGGCATAATGGCAACTGTTATGGCTGAAGTGTGTATCCTTCCCTGAGATTCTGTAGCAGGGACCCTTTGGACTCTGTGTGTTCCGCCTTCATATTTTAATCTGCTGTAAACTTTTTCACCTTTTATAAGTGCTCTTATCTCTTTATATCCTCCGGCCTCACTTGGGCTGGAGTCCATTATCTCAACCTTCCAGCCTTTTAGCTCTGCATACCGGACATAAGCACCAAAAAGATCACCCACAAATATTGCGGCTTCATCACCACCGGTGCCCGCTCTTAGCTCCATGATGATGTTTCTTTCATCATTTGGGTCTTTTGGAAGCATAAGAAGCTTTATCTCTTCTTCAAGTTGAGGGAGTTTCGGCTCAAGTTCTTTTAGTTCCTCTTTGGCTATCTCAGCCATTTCATCGTCACCTAAAAGCTCTTTAGCCTCTTCTATCTGTTCCAATACCGATTTATACTCTTTTGCTTTGTTTACAAGTTCTTCAAGAGATGACTGCTCTTTTGAAAGTTCAGTCATCTTTTTAATGTCGGAGGTGATTTCTGGGGAGCTTAAAAGCTCACTTATCTCGTTATATCTGTTTATAAACGGTGTGAGCTTGTCAGCTAACATTTGATTCCTTGATAAGGTTTAAGACAGAGAGTTAACAGCTTTGTGAAGTCTGCTTACTTTTCTTGCAGCAGTTTGTTTTTTCAAAAATCCTCTGCTGACAAATGAGTGTATCTTTTCGTTTGCAACTTTGAAAGCTTTTTCTGCTGCTTCTTTGTCACCCGCTTCAACTGCAGTTCTAACAGCTTTTACTATGTTTTTAAGTCTTGTTCTGTAAAATCTGTTTCTCTCTGTTCTTTTTGCTGTTTGGCGAATTCTCTTCTGTGCCGACTTATGATTTGCCATCAATTTGTCCTTGTATATAAAGTTTTTTCCATCTAGGGATAATTAAGTGTGGAATTTTATCTTAAAAATATTTAAAATTAAGTTAAACAAAAGTAAAATTAGAAAATTTTTATATAAGAGTGCCCATAATAAGGTTAAATTATGTCACACCATTATACTAACAAATATAAAAAAGAGCATATAAAGCAGGCAGTTGTCATACTGATTGGAGTTGTTTTATACAACATTCCACATCCGCTTGCACTGGAAGACAATGCTTGGCATCTGTTTGCTGTGTTTTTTACAACAATATTGGCAGTGGTCAGTGAAGCTACATCTATATTTGCGGCATCTGTTCTTGCACTCTCGGTTTCTGTTTTGCTTGGCATACTTACACCAAAAGAGGCATACAGCGGATTTTCTAAGGGTTTTATACTTTTAATCGTCATTGCTTTTTTGATATCAAGAGCTGTTATAAAGTCTGGTCTTGGAAAGAGGATAGCTTTTTTGATCATAAAAAAGTTTGGCAAAAGTTCGCTCGGGCTTGCTTACTCTATAATACTTGCAGATATTTTTATATCTCCTGCATTTCCAAGCAACACTGCAAGAAGCGGTGTTTTGTTTCCTGTAGTAAATGCACTTTCTCATGACAGCGGCTCAAAAGTAGCTGACGGGACAAGAAAAAAACTCGGTGCATTTTTGATGATGTCATCTATGGCAGGACTTACTCTCTCTTCTACTTTGTGGCTTACAGCCATGGCTGCAAATCCAACAGGTGTTGCCATTGCAAAAGAGTATGGTATAGATATAAGTTACACTCATGGGTTTTGGGAGCATCTTTGCCTGTTGTCATACTTTTTTTCCTTGTGCCGTATATAATATACAAAATATATCCTCCTGAAGTAAAACATACTCCGGATGCTCCAAATATAGCTGATGAAGCATTAAAGCATATGGGCAAATTCAGCAAAAACGAATTTATAATGTCGGCTGTATTTGTTTCTATGCTGGTGTTGTGGATATTTTCTGCAAAATTCGGTATAGACAAAACCGCTGTGGCATTTTTGGGACTTGGTGTTTTGATGATTTCAAACATATTTACATCTTCAGATATGAAGCTTGAGGGCTCCGCACTTGAAACACTGATATGGTTTGGAACACTTTATACCATAAGTGTATACTTGGATAAATTCGGATTTATGAGATATATTGGCAGCATACTTGCAGATACAGTAAGCGGATACGGCAGTTTTACCATATATCTGGTTATAGTTGTTTTTTATATACTTATACAC
>WFOM01000185.1 GCA_015488075.1 Helicobacteraceae bacterium
CTTGTTAGATTGTTGTCTGTTGGAAATTTCTCTTTTAATATTTCGGTATTTAATCTTATAGTGGAAAGTGGAGTGTTAAAATCGTGAAGTATGTCTTTTGTAAACTCCTGTGTCAAGTCCAAAGCCTTTTTCAACGGATACAATGCATATACAGAAAACAAAACAGACAAAACAACAATGACAACCAAAACAAATATAAAACTCACAACCGTTTTTTGAAAAATCTGTTTGGTCTTTTTGTCAAAATCACTTTTTGGAAGATATACTTTTAAAAGATTGTTTTTTGAGTTTGGTATATCAAAATAAGCTGCCAAACCATCCCTGTTTTTATACAGTTTAAATATCTCCTGATCTTTTTTTGTTTCAAAATCGAGTTTAAATCCCGAACATTTCAAACTGAAGTTGCAAACTTTCATCTGCGAAAATATCTTTTCTTCCAAATTTTTTACATCTTTTGTGTATTGAAAATAAAAAAGCAATGCCACAAGTGTGGTTATAGATGTAAAAAAAAGCAAAAAGCTTTTTATAAATGATTCTTTTTCAACTCTTTTCAAGTATGTATCCTATACCTCTAATGTTTTTTATCTCAAGTCCGCTTAGTTGTTTTAGTTTGTTTATGGCAACTCTCAAAGCCGTATCGCTTGGATTTTCCAAACAGTCAAACAAAACTGTTTTGTCAACAGTATTGCCTATGTTGTTCATAAATTCATTGCACAAACATCTAAGCATACCGCTAAGAGGGATAAGCTTGTTATCTTTAAACAGCTCTTTTTTGTTTGTATCAAATCTGTAATTTTTGTAAACTATATCTTGTGATGTTTTTTTCAGTTTGGCATTTACCCTTATTATAAGCTCCTGCGGCAAAAAAGGTTTTTTTATATAATCCTCAGCTCCCGCTTCAAAACCTTTTGCTATAGTGTTTATATCAACCAATGCACTTATAAACAAAGCAGGAGTTTTGTCATCGGCATTTTTGAGGTCTTTTAAAAACTCTATACCGTTAATATCGGGCAGATTTATATCAAATATATACAAGTCATAGCTGTTTTCATAGCTAAGATCAACAGCCTCTTCACCCTTTAGTGCCAAATCAACACTGTAACCTTCATTTTCTAACAGTTCTTTTATAGTGTGAGCCAGATCAACTTCATCTTCCAGAAGTAAAATTTTTGACATACAGCAACCTTTAAGGTGATATTTGTTGAAATAGTGACATACTTTCATTAGTATAATGTTAGCTAAAAGTCAAAACTTTATCCCACCTCCTACAAGTATCTGTGTATCGCTTTTTTTCGGGGTGTTTCCTTTTTCATCTGTTTTTGGATTGTCCAGATAATCCCATATAAACGATATATCTATAAATATTTTGTCTTTTATGATGTCATTTTCAGATACCATCATAAGTCTGTGCTGATATCTTCCGGAGTCTTTTTTGGAAACCGTAGCATGATAATCGGCTTTGAATTTTAGATTTCGGTTAAATCTGAACATATATTTTGTTCGAAATTCAAATGCAAACGATTTTGTTGCTTTGCCCTGATTTGTCTCAACGGTGTAAGGCTGTGTGTATAAAGCTGCAGGACCGGCTGTAATATCCCACTCTATATCTATCTCTTTGTATATAGAGTAACCTATACCCGCACCTAGTGTAATCTGATGTCTTATATTTGTAAACTCATTGTTTAGATAACTTGCAAATATCGGAGTAATAAAAAATTTTCTGTTTAAAAATTTGTCAAATTTTGCATTGAACTGGTTGTCATCGGCAGTTTTTACATCTTCAACCTGTGTAAATCTTCCAAGATAGTCAAACAAAAATCTCGATTTTGCCGTTGTTCGTCTGAGATCAACATTCAAAGAGCCGTCAAACTGGTTTTTGTTTCCTCTTCTTATATCTATATTTAAAGCTATATCCCCTGACCAGTAGTTGTATTCATGGTCTCCTGTTTTTGATATAGATATAATTTGATCTTTCTCAAACTCATATGTATGCTCATCTGTGACAATAAAAACTTTATCACCTACTATCCTTACAAGCCCGCTTACAATCGCCACATTTTCTATATTTACCTCAAAAACTCCGTTGGTTTTAAGCTGTTTTATCTCCTGAAGTTTAAAAGTCTGTATACCAAAACCTTTTGTATCTATTTCCACCTCATAATTAAAAACACCTTTTAGATAACCCTTTATCCAGTCTCCGTGTTTATCCTGCACCCAGTCAAAACCGTTTGTGGGAGGCGATATCTTCTTCCACAGTTTTTGCTCAAGATAAAGTTTTGTTTCATCATCCAAGGAGTTGATGATTTTTTTTAGGTTTTTTCTCAAATCTTTTTGTTTGAATGTGGTTGATTTTGTCGTTTTTTCTATAAGTTTTTGCTCATCGATCTTTTTGCTGTCATTTAGTTTGACAGGTTCATTCTCTTTTGTTTCGTTTGTGTCGCTTGCAAAAAGGCTGAAACAAAAAAGTAAAAGAAAAACAAAAATCTTCATAAAACATTTCCGTATAGTTCGTTGTAAAGACTTATGGCATATCTGTCGCTCAGACTTGCTATGTAATCTGCCACAACTCTGTGTTTGTTTCTTATTTCCAACTGTTTGTGATAATACGGAGGAAGAAGTTTTTCATCGCTTGTTAAAGCACTGTAAAGCCCTTTGAT
>WFOM01000186.1 GCA_015488075.1 Helicobacteraceae bacterium
AATTTAAATAAAGGAGAGAGTAATGAAAATAAGTGTTGTAGGACTTGGTTATGTAGGAGCGGTGTGTTCTGCATGTTTTGCAAATGAAGGGCATGATGTTATAGGTGTAGATATAGATAAAAAGAAAATTGAGCTTATCAATAGCGGTATATCACCAATAGTTGAAAAAGATCTTGAAAGCTATATAAAAAAAGGAATAGAAACAAAAAAATTACAAGCTACCGATGATCTTGATTATGCAGTTAGAAACAGTGATGTGACAATCATAGCCGTAGGAACTCCAAGCTTATCAAACGGTTCCTTAAATCTTGATTATATCAAAGAGGCTGCGAAATCAGTCGGTGAACTTTTGAAGACAAAAGAGAGCTTTCATGTGGTTTCAATGAGAAGCACGGTATTGCCACGAACGGCAAGAGATGTTGTTGTGCCTATTATCGAAGATATTTCAGGTAAAAAACTTGGAAAAGATTTCGGTTACGTCTCTAATCCTGAGTTTTTGCGTGAGAGCACGGCTATATACGATTTCTATCATCCACCGTTTACGATTATCGGGGGAAGTGATGAAAAAAGTCTTGCTATTTTTGAAGAGCTTTATAGTTTTTTAGATGCACCGTTGTTTAAGTCTGAGATAGAAGTTGCCGAGATGATTAAATATTCTTCAAATGCTTGGCATGCACTTAAAGTTACATTTGCTAATGAAATAGGTATGATTTGTAAAAAGTTTGGTATCGATTCACATAAAGTTATGGATATCTTCTGTGCAGATACAAAACTAAATATTTCATCATATTATATGAAGCCCGGATTTGCTTTTGGAGGTTCGTGTTTACCTAAAGATGTAAAAGCATTGACACATAAAGCAAAAGAACTTGATGTTGAAGTGCCGGTGTTGCAACATATTATGTTTAGTAATGAACTACAGGTAAGAAGAATTTTTAAAGAGTTTATTCAACCTTTGAGACTTAAAAAAGTTGCTATACTTGGGCTTAGTTTTAAAGCAGGAACAGATGATTTAAGAGAAGCTCCGCAATTAACACTTGCGGAAATGCTTATAGGTAAAGGGTATGAACTTAAAATATACGATGCAAATGTTATGTATGCAAAAGAGATTGGAGCTATTGCGCAAATGCTTTCAAATGAATTGCATCATATCGACAAACGACTTTCAAACGATCTTGAACAGACTATTGAAAATGCCGATATACTTATTATAGGAAACAGTGCCTCAGAGTTTAATGAACTTCAAAAACGATATCCAAATAAGCATATCATAGATCTTGTTCGTATAACAAAAGAGACTAGTGATAAAAATTATGAAGGGATTTGCTGGTAATGAGACCAAAAGGAAGTGAACAAGATGTATAATGAATCACAAACAAAATATATATATTATTTTATAATTTATATACTATTTTTGATACTATACGGGCTTGCACTTCCTAGGGAATTATTTGATCCATATCAAGAAAAATTGATTTTTCTTTTAGGTATAGTTGGCGGATATAGGTATTCTTGGTTTGTATTAAACAATCTTCGTGCATACAGATATAAAAAACACAAGTTCAGATTGATTCGTCAACAAGAAGAAAGTTGTGGTAAGGAAATAGACCCTGAACATTTGTTTTTGCTTATTACATCTTTTAGAATCAGTGAGAGTGTAACTATAAAAGTATATAGGGATGCGATTAAAGATGCAATAGAATCAGGCTATAATGTTACATTGATAGCTTCTATAGTTGAGATTGCGGAAGAACGACTGGTAAGACGAATATTTATACAGTTAAATCCTCCCGAGAGGATAAAATTGGTTATAACCCGTATAAAAGGAACCGGTAAAAGGGATGCTTTGGCGGCAGGTTACAGAGTTGTTGCTAATTCAAATAATATAGATTTAGAGAAATCCGTTGTTGCAGTTATTGACGGGGACTCTATAGTGACACCTGGGACTTTTAGGAAATGCTCAAGACTGTTTGGATTGGATAAAAATCTTGGAGGATTAACTACTGATGAGGATTCGATGCTTATAAAACCTCCTGAAACAATTAGCGAATATGTTTACTTATATTGGTATAGGCTTCGTTTTGCACAACGAAATATTTCTATGTCATCTGTTGCTCTTTCAGATAGAGTTTTGACACTAACTGGAAGAATGTCTATGATAAGAGCAAATATAGTTGCAGAAGCGGCTTTTGTTCAAACTGTTCAGGCAGATCATATTTCTCATTGGAGGTTAGGAAAATTTCCTTTTTTAACCGGAGATGACAAGTCAAGTCTTTATCATGTTATGAAATCAGGGTGGAAATTAACTTATGTTCCGGATGTTATGGTTTATACGGTTGATGAACTAATTAGTTCAAATTTTATATTAGGATCTATACAGTTGATGACAAGATGGTTCGGTAATCAGTATAGAACAAATTTAAAACAATTACAAGTTAGAGATATGCGTTATGTAATCGGTAACTTTCCTTGGTATAGCATATTTGATCAAAGGATTACGAAATGGATGACTCCATATGGATTTTTTATTGCCATTTTAGGTTCTATACAGTGGGGAGCATATATCTTTTTTGCATATATTTGGTGGGTTTTGTTTTCAAGATTACTAATGGTTTTTGTCTACAGGCTCTCTAGGAAAAACCTGCATCCGTTGTGGCCGTTTTTTATGTATTATAACCAACTAATCGGTTCTTTTGTAAAGATGTATATATGGGAACATCTTTATAAACAGGGATGGTCGCGTCAAAAAACAAAACTTAAAGCAGGTGAGAGATATACAGAGTGGTATTATGTTGTAAGCTCAAACGGTATGCTTATGTTGAAATTTTTGTTTTTTATTATAACCATAGGTTTTGTGGTTCAGCTTTACACATTTGATGACCTTTGGCTTTATTTACATTTTTTAAAAGAGGTATTAACATGACAGATGATAAGAAAAAGTTTGCAAAACAGATAGTGCACGAAGCGGAAGTAACAAGACAACATGCACGCTATAAGATTCCTGCAAAAGTTGAGATAGATGGTAAGATTTATGTTCTTGACAACTGGTCACTTGGTGGTTTTGCAATCAAAAATGCACCAAAAGAGTTTTGTGAGAAAATAAATAGAAAAGCAAAAATGTTATTTAAGTTTGATACATTTGAGACAGTTGTAGATAATTTGAGTGTTGAATTTTCTTGTAAAGGAAAGGTTCCTGAAGGAAATATTTTTCCAATATTGGGTGCAAAGTTTCATAATCTTGACGACAGTCAAATTTCAATTTTAAACCAGATTATATCTTCTTATATAAATGGCGATATTATTACTCAAGAAGATATATTATATGCTGCTACAAGAAACATAACCTACCAGAAAAAAGAGGAAAAAAAAGTTGACAGGAAGAAGACGGATAAGCTTTTAGTAATGATTTATACGGGAGTTTTTCTTGTTTTCCTTTTTGTCGGGTATATTGCTTATTATAGAACATTTGTCGTAGAAACCGTCAATGGTTATGTCGATGCTAACATGACTGTTGTTCGGGCACCATATCTCTCTTATATTACTTTTACTAAACCATATCATATTCATGATAATGTTGAACGTAATGAAACAATTGCAATAGCAAAGTTTATAGATGGAAGTATGCTTCCGATACTTTCTCCTGTTTCCGGAACTATCTATAAGATAAATGTTATGGAACACCAGTTTAGAGATACGGGAGAACCGATTATGACTATACTTAATGAAGATGCAAGTTGTTATATAAATGCAAAAGTTTTGCATAAATATTTAAAAAAGCTCAAAGTTGGATATATAGGAGAAGTAAGAACTTCTGATGATAGACTTTTTGATGCTAGGATAATTAAGATTATACCTGCTCAAGAACTTGATCAGGACAAGGTTAAAATTATACAAAATATTTATAACCAGGCACGTAACTATGATACGATTTTATTACAACCTCTTGAGCATATTGATGCATCATTACTTGATACATCAGTATCGGTAACTATAGATACATTTTGGCAATGAGGACTAAAAATTGAAAATTGTTGTAGTATTATCTTTTGTTTTATCGATACTATTTTCAAATGAAAGCAATATAGATAAAATTGCAAAACCCGGCTATTGCTACTCGGTTTTGACCGATGCGGGATTCTATACACCTGTATCTGAAAACTATTTTCAAGATATATACACTAAAGATAGATGTGAACTATTTGATAAGCCTCCACTATTTGCAGATAAAAAAGCATATATAGGATGCTACAAAAAAGAAAGTAGTGCAAATCGATACTTCAAAAATTCAACTTTTAATTTTAAAAATGCAAAAGTTGTTTATCATAGAGTTTATGATGGTATACCATATGTAATATTTCCAAATAATTCTAGTGTAAACTTAAACAGAGCTCTTAGG
>WFOM01000187.1 GCA_015488075.1 Helicobacteraceae bacterium
GATGATATATGTGAAGACTGTAAAAGAAGAAAAGAAACAAACCCCATAAGAGTGCTTGACTGTAAAAACGACAAGTGTCAACAAATTTACAAAGATGCACCAAAACTTATAAACAACCTTTGCCAATCATGCAAAAACGACTTTGAAAAGCTAAAAAATATACTTGATGATAACTCCATACCTTATGAGATAGATACACATCTTGTTCGCGGACTCGACTACTATACAAAAACCGCATTTGAGTTTGTAAGTGACTCTATAGGGGCACAAAATGCCATAGCCGGCGGTGGAAGATATGACAGACTTGTAGAGTTTTTAGATGGGAAAAGCACACCTGCAGTCGGTTTTGCCATGGGTATAGAGAGGCTTTTGGAACTTATAGAGATACCTACAAAAGAAAAAAGTGGCTATTATATAGGTGTTATGGATGAAGCAGCCTTAAATGTGGCACTGAAACTGACAAAACAAAAAAGAAAAACAGACAAAGTCATCTTCGAATACAAAACAAAATCACTAAAAAACCATCTAAAAACTGCTGACAAAAACGGTGTAAGATACTGTTGTGTCATAGGTGAAGATGAGTTAAAAAACAAAACCGTATGGGTAAAAGATTTGGAAAAAAAAGAAGAACACATCATAAACCAAAAAGAGTTTTAGTATGCCCGATAAAAGCTATGCACTTGATGTCTGGTCAAACAATAACTTTATAGTTGAAAACGGACTTTTAAAGCTTAACTTCAAATCTATGCCATCACTTTATGAGATAGTAAAAGATATAAGAAATGAGGGTATAAAAGGTCCTCTTTTGCTTCGTTTTCCGCATCTCATAAAAAAGCAGATAGAAGCACTTTATCATAACTTCCAAAATGCTATAGAGATAAACAACTACAAAGGCGGATTCAAGGCTGTCTTTCCGTTAAAAGTAAATCAGTTTCCAGAAGTTGTAAAAGCAGTTACAAAAGCAGGAAAAAGATACAACTACGGACTTGAAGCAGGAAGCAAAGCTGAACTTATTCTGGCTATGAGCCAGGCAAACAAGGACTCAGACATTACGGTAAACGGCTTTAAAGATGAGGAGATGATAACTCTTGGTTTTATAGCAAGTTCTATGGGACATAACATCACTTTAACGGTTGAAGGTCTTGGTGAGTTAAAAACCATTATAGATGTTGCAAAAAAAACAAACCTAAAAACTCCAAACATAGGTATAAGAGTCCGTCTTCACAGTGTCGGAAGCGGAGCATGGGCAAAAAGCGGCGGTATGGATGCAAAATTTGGACTCTCATCAACAGAGATCCTTGAAGCCATATCACTTTTAAATGAAGCCAGACTGTTAGACAATCTTACCATGATACATTTTCACATAGGCAGTCAAATGTCAGACATAGCTCCCATAAAAAGAGCATTAAGAGAAGCAGGAAACATATATGCAGAGCTTAAGATGCTTGGAGCCGACAGTCTAAAGAACATCAACATAGGCGGTGGACTTGCTGTAGAATACGAACAACACCAGTCACAAAAATCACACAACTATACTTTGGAAGAGTTTAGCAGTTCGGTTGTATTTTTGCTTGCGGATATAATGGATACAAAAGGTGTTGAACATCCAACTATATTTACGGAGTCCGGCAGATTTGTAGTAGCAAGCCATGCAGTTTTGATTGCTCCTGTTTTGGAGCTATTTTCACAGGATTATCAGGAAAGGCATCTTAAACTTAAAGAAAAAAACCCTCCTCTTATAGAGGAACTCAAAGAGCTGTATGACTATATGAATCAAAAAAACTGTATAGAATATCTTCACGATGCTCTTGATCATATAGAATCTCTTCTAACACTTTTTGACCTTGGGTATATAGACCTTCAAGACAGATCAAATGCCGAGATACTAGTTCACAACATTATAAAAAAAGCACTCTATCTAAAAAGGGGGCAAACAACAACTGAGCTTATGCAACTCCAATCTCACCTACAAGAGAGATATCTTATAAATGCATCTATTTTCCAGTCGCTTCCTGATTACTGGGGACTTGGACAACATTTCCCGATAATGCCTATACACCATCTGGATGTAGAGCCTTTAAGACCGGCTTCTATCTGGGATATAACATGTGATAGTGACGGAGAGATAGCATTTAACCACCAAAAACCTCTTTATCTGCATGATATAAATGTGGAAGAAGAGGACTATTTTCTGGGATTTTTCAATGTCGGTGCATATCAGGAAACACTCGGAATGAATCACAACCTTTTTTCATATCCGAATCAATTTACGGTAGAAATCAGTGATGAATCCTACAAAATAACAGACCACAAAGATTCCAAAAATATTCTTCAGATTTTAAGTGATATAGGTTATGAGACAAAAACAATCTTAGACAAACTTAAAAAAGATCTAAAAAACTCCACATTTATCGATGAAAAAGAAAAAAATGCTACACTTTCATTATTGGAAAAATATCTAAACCAAAACGGTTATCTAAGAACTACAAACTAAGCAGGAGAGTATATTGAGTCTTTGGAGTGAGATAAAAGAGGATTTTTTAAATGTAAAAAGAAACGATCCTGCATTTAAATCATATTTTGATTTTTTATTTAACTATCCCGGTGTGTGGGCAATATTTTGGTACAGGATATCAAACAGACTGTATAAATCAGGATTTATCAGACTTGCAAAAATTATAATGGGTATAAACAAAATATTTACACAGATTGACATACATCCGGGTGCAACCATAGGTCAAAGAGTGTTTATAGACCACGGTATAGGTGTGGTTATAGGTGAAACAGCCATTATAGAAGATGATGTCCTTATATATCAGGGTGTAACACTGGGCGGTGTTTCGCTGAGTCCCGGCAAAAGACACCCTACTATAAAAAAAGGTGTAGTCATAGGTGCGGGTGCAAAGATACTTGGAAACATTGAAATCGGAGAAGAAGCCAAAATAGGTGCAAACTCTGTTGTTATAAAAGATGTTCCGCCATGTTCAACTGCTGTCGGGATCCCTGCACACAACATCGAAAAAGGAAGATGCAAAGATCCGTTTATGCATAACAAACTTCCTGATATCAGTAAAGAACTGTTTGAATATCTGGTAAAAAGAGTAGCAGTTTTAGAACATATACTTATGAAAGATCACAGTGAACTTTTGGAAAAAGACCTCGAACTTGAAGAGATATACAAAAGTTTTATAGAATCCATGAAAAACTAAGGAAAATTTTATTATAATTTCAATTAATCAAACACAAAAGGTATATTTATGCTTACAAAAAGGATAAATTCACTTTCTGAATCTATTACAATGGCCGTAACCGCACTTGCAAAAGAGTTAAAAGCAAACGGTAAAGATATTTTGAGCTTTTCTGCAGGTGAGCCTGATTTTGACACACCGGATGTTATCAAAGAAAAGGCTATAAAAGCTATAAAAGACGGTGCTACAAAATACACTGCAGTTGACGGCATACCTGAACTTAAACAGGCTATAGTTGACAAACTAAAAAGAGAAAACAATCTCTCATACGAACCAAATCAGGTTATAGCAAACAACGGTGCAAAACACTCACTTTTTAATCTGTTTCAGGCTACCATTGAAGAAGGTGATGAAGTTATCATACCTTCTCCTTACTGGGTAACATACCCTGAGCTTGTAAAATACTGTGGTGGAAAAGTTGTAGAAATCAAAACAGATGACACAACAGGTTTTAAAATAACACCTAAACAGCTAAAAGAAGCTATAACAGACAAAACAAAAATGCTAATCCTTACAACACCTTCAAACCCTACAGGTGCCATCTACTCCAAAAACGAGCTTGAAGCACTTGCAGAAGTTTTAAAAGGAACAGATATTCTTGTTGCCAGTGATGAAATGTATGAAAAGCTTACATATGAAGGTGAATTTGTTTCAACAGCAAGTATAAACGAAGATATGTTTAAAAGAACCATAACCATAAACGGCCTTTCAAAATCTGTGGCTATGACAGGATGGAGATTCGGTTACATGGCTTCAAGCAATACTGAGCTTATAAATGCCACAAAAAAACTTCAATCCCAAAGCACATCAAATATAAACTCTATAACTCAAGTAGCAGCCATTGCAGGGCTTGACGGCAGTGCGGATGATGATATAGCATACATGAGAGAAGAGTTTAGAAAAAGAAGAGACAGTGCAGTTGAACTCTTTAACAACATAGATGGACTATCGGTTTTAAAACCTGACGGTGCTTTTTATCTGTTTGTAAATATAAAAGAAGTAAGTAACGATTCTCTGACATTTGCCAAAGAGCTTCTTGAGTCAAAAGGTGTAGCGGTAGTTCCTGGTATAGGATTTGGTAGTGAGGGGTATTTTAGATTTTCTTTTGCTACAGATTTAGACACTATAAAAGAGGGTATAAAAAGGATAGAAGAGTTTGTCAAAGAAAAAAGGTCTTAACTCTAAAGACCCTCTTTCTCTTTTACCTCTTTTAAAGCTTCTATAACTTCATTTAGATTATCAACAGGTATATGTGCTTTCCAGTCAGGGTTTTCTGCATCTCCGTTTAAACTTATGCCTATACTTACAACAGGTTTTGAACCTTTTCCGTAAGGCTCATCTATCTTTTTTATAGAAATAACTCCGTTTTGACTTGAACTAAGCGGTATAATTTTTGACATCGCAAATCCTTTTAAAATAATTTTACAGATTATACACTAAAAAACTTTTTGTAAAGATAATATATCTTACATCCCAGACAAAAATCAAACACAGAATCCATAAATAAACATGCTATATATATGGAAAGAACACTGTATAAGAAGTATTGGTTTCCTATAAAATGTCCTGCTACAGTCAGTGACAAAAACAACATCCCAAACATCATAGCCAACTGCTTGGAAGCTTTGTCTCTTTTGTCTTCTTTTATCTTTAGCAAATTTGCGGTAAATGCAGATAAATTTTGTATAACAGAAAATCTGTTATAACCAAAAAATCTTAGTAATACATCAGCAAAAACAAACAAAACTATAAAGATATTGTCTGTAAGAACAAATAATGACATCAACAAAAAAACCAAAAAAGAAGATACCCTTGATTTGTTGTTATCATAGGTTTTTAAATTTATCGGACAGGATTGCATTTTTAGCCTTTTATCAAATTATTATCAAAATTTTACAACTAATTAGCTTAAAATAAGTTTTTATTATATTTTTAGTTTTATTTTAAAAAGTTTTTTACCACTCTTTTCAAAAGAAACATCTCCGCCGTGTGCATTTGCTATCTGTTTTGATAGAACAAGTCCCAATCCGTTTCCTTTAAGCTTAGTGCTTTTAAAAGCCTCAAATAGTTCATCAGGTTTCTCTATATCTATACCGTCATCATATACAGAAAAGTTATGAAATTCGCCGTCATTTGCATAGCTTATCTCTACCAAACCTTTGGAGTTGTTGGATGATTCTATGGCATCTATGGAGTTTGTTATAAAGTTTACAAACATCATCTCAAGCAAATCTATATCACCGTTTATAATGAACTTCTCTTTTGGAAGTATAAACTTTATCTCTTTTGTATATCCGTAATAGCTTATAGATTCTATTATCCTTGATTTTAATTCATCCCATAAAAAAGGTTCTTTGTTTGCAACAACACCTTTTGAAAAAAGCAAAGTGGCTTTTATAATCCTGTCTATCCTGTATATAGATTTTTGTATCTCTTCAACTATGGGAATATTTTGAGGTATCACTTTTGACTTTAGTGTTGAAGTAAGAAGAGAGATGGAGCCTATGGGATTTCTTATCTCATGAGAAAGGTGTGCAGCCATCTGTCCCATGGTTGCAAGATTTTCTTTTCTTTTTTGCTCTGTTATGTCAGTTGCACTGAACATTGTAAGGTCTTTGTATTTTGAACTTTTTATAAGGTATGATTTTGACTCTATATTTATCTCGTAATCTTCATCGCCAAACTTTAAATGCTCTATAAGATGAGAGAGTTTTTTAGCCTGTGAATTTTGCAAAAAAACCGACTTGTCACTGTTAAAAATCCATATGGCATTAGGTAAAAATTCAACTATATTTTCAACAGTCTGCTGAAGATTTTCATAAGACTGTTTAAGCTCTTTGAAGTCATTTTCAACCTTGTATGTTTGTTGTATAAGAAGATCTAACTCCTCAGCCGTTATCATCAGCAAGACCTAAGAGAAGTTTATACAGATCATAACTGTCTTTGACTCCGCAAAGTTCACGAATGGAGTGCATAGCAAGCTGTGGGATGCCGACATCTATAGTTTTTATACCGACTTTGGTTGCAGTCAAAGGTCCTATGGTTGAACCACATCCCATATCGCTTCTGTTTACAAATTTTTGAACATTTATACCTGTTTTTTCAGCAGTATCAAGAACTCTTGCCGCAGTCTTTGACGAGGTAGCATACCTTTGGTTTGAATTTACTTTTATAACCACTCCTCCATCAAGCCTGATTTTATGTGAAGATTCATGCTTTGAAGCGAAGTTAGGATGTGTGGCATGAGC
>WFOM01000188.1 GCA_015488075.1 Helicobacteraceae bacterium
TTATAAACATGTATAAAAATAAGATTATAAACTCCCACCCCTCACTCCTTCCAAAATACGGCGGTAAAGGGATGTATGGGATAAATGTTCACAAAGTGGTTATAGAAAACAAAGAAAGATACTCCGGAGTTACCGTCCATTATGTAACAAGCGAGTATGATAGCGGTGATATAATACTTCAAGAGAGATTAGAAGTAGATCCGTCATGGGATGAGTTCGAATTAGAAAAACATATAAAAGAGCTTGAGAAAAAATCGATAATCAAAGCTTTAAAGAGTTTGTTGTGATAGTAGCGGATATTATAGGGACAATCGCTTTTGCTATAAGTGGAGTTTTAATCGCCGTTTATAAAAAGCTAGATATATTCGGTATATTTTTTGTAGCATATCTTACGGCACTAGGTGGCGGTGTTATAAGGGATACTGTTGCAGATAGGATGCCTTTTGCTTTTACAAACTACTACCCTATCGTAACAGTTTTTATAACTATAGTTTTAACGGTTGTGTTGGAGGTTTATAAAAAAGATATAGATAGTAAGTTTTTATTTATACTCTCAGACGCTATAGGGCTTTGTGCGTTTTCTATAACCGGAGCTATGGTCGGTATAGAAGTCGGTTTTAATATATTTGGAGTGATTATACTTGCTATCTCAACCGCTGTTGGCGGTGGATTGGTTCGTGATATGCTTTTAAACGAAGTTCCTTTTATACTCAAAGAGCAAGTTTATGCAACTATAGCCGTTTTTATAGCTATAGTTTTATTTTCTCTAAAGAGTTTTGATCTTATCAACTCTATATCTTTGAGTTTACTATTTTTTGTAGCGCTTTTTATAAGGTTATATACCTACAAACGTAAATACCATCTGCCAAAACTCTAGTCTTTTACTTTTTCTATAAGCTCTTTTGCTTTTTTAAGTGCTTTTTTTGCTTCATCAAACACCAAAACAACAGCCATTCTTCTACCTTTGTGAGATTCCGGCTTAGAAAACACTCTTATAAATGAGTTCTCATCAAACACACTATCATCAACTTCAATGGCCGGAGAGTAGCTATCTTTAGATGATTTAAACGCGGCACTTGCTCCATCACCGTAGTATGTAAATTTTAGCGGAAGGTTTAACACTGCTCTTAGATGCAAAGCAAATTCACTCTGACTTTGAGTTATAAGCGTAACCATACCGGTATCATGAGGTCTTGGGCTTACCTCACTAAAATAAACCTCATCACCTTTTATAAAAAGCTCAACCCCAAATATACCTCTGCCGCCAAGCCCGTCTGTGATTTTTTTGGCAATCTCTTGTGCTTTTTTTAGGGCAGTTTCACTCATATCCATACTTTGCCATGAAAATATATAATCCCCGTCTTTTTGTATATGCCCTATAGGTTGACAAAAAACGGTCTCATAGTCGTTCCTAGCCGTAAGCAAAGTTATCTCATAATCAAAATCGACAAACCCCTCAACTATAAGCTCGCTTGCATCACCTCTTGCTTCTTTTGCCATCTCCCAAGATTTTTCCAAATCATCTTCGCTTTTTGCTATGCTTTGACCATGCCCGGATGAACTCATAACAGGCTTAATTACACAAGGAAAACCAACTTTTTTAGATGCCTCTTTTAACTCATCAAAAGTTTTAACAAACACATAAGGGCTTGTTTTCAGTTTAAGCTCTTCTGCTGCAAAAACCCTTATATTTTTTCTATTCATAGTTTTGTTTACCGCTTCGGCGTTTGGAATTACCCTAAAACCCTCTTTTTGGGCTTCAAACAAAGCATCTATGCTAATAGCTTCGATCTCTGGAAGTATAAAGTCCGGTTTTTCTCTTCTAATTAGCTCTAAAACCGCATCTTTGTTTTGCATATCTACAACATAGCTTCTGTGAGCCACTTGATGTGCAGGTGCATTTTGGTATCTGTCAACCGCCACAACTTCAAGTCCTAGTCTTTGGGCTTCTATGGCTACTTCTTTGCCAAGTTCACCGGAACCCAGCAACATAATTTTGGTTGAATTGCTTTTAAGTGCTGAAGAAAATATCATGATAACCTTCCAAATTTTTAGTATAATTATACCTAAAAAAGAGGTTAGATTATGATAAATTTGGACCCGGATACTGAAGTTTGTGTCTGCAATTCAAAAACAGCAAAAGAGATAGCAGAGTGTATAAAAAGATACGATATAAAAACTGCAGATGAGCTGTTTGAAAAGGTTGAGTGTTCACTTGCAGACAAATGTGAGAGTTGCAGAGACGAAGGGTATAACAACGACGGTATAAACATACCGTTGGTTTTGCATCTGGTAAAGCAGGGGAAACTATAAAAGATTAAGAAACAAAGTAGTATAATTTTACAATTTTTAAAAAAAGGGTTTAGGTATGCTTCACAGAAAAAAGATTTACAATCCAAACACAAAAGAGGATGTTAACGAGAGGCAAATTTTCGGAGGAAATCCAACCGGTATATTTGAACTTAACAAGATAAAATACCAATGGGCATACAACCTTTGGGAAGTGATGCTTAACAACACTTGGTTTCCAAAAGAAGTCGATATGACAAGAGATGTGACAGACTACTACAAAAATCTGACTGAAGCAGAAAAAACAGCTTATGACAAAGCTCTCAGTCAGCTGATATTTATGGATTCGCTCCAGACCAACAACCTTATAGACAACATAAACCCTTATATAACTTCACCCGAAATAAATCTTATACTTGTTAGACAATCTTTTGAAGAAGCACTCCATTCACAGAGCTATGCCGTAATGGTTGACAGTATCAGTCAAAATACCGATGAGATATATGAACTTTGGCGAAGAGATATGATGTTAAAACATAAAAACGATGCCATAGCAAAAGTTTATGAGGAACTCTCAAAAGAGCCTACCGAGACAAATTTTGTTAAAGCTTGTTTTGCAAACCAAATCTTAGAGGGTATATATTTTTATAGCGGTTTTACCTATATATACACACTTGCAAGAAGCAACAAGATGCTTGGTTCGGCCCAGATGATAAGATTTATACAAAGAGATGAGCTAACCCACCTTACACTCTTTAAAAACCTTATAAATACACTTAAAAAAGAAAGAGCAGACCTTTTTACAAAAGAGCTTATAGATGAGGTTTATAGTATGTTTGAACAGGCTGTTGAGTTGGAGATAGCCTGGGGCAAATACATAACACAAGGAAGCATACTAGGACTTACCGATGCCATCATAGAGCAGTATATAAAATATCTTGCCGATGACAGACTCACAAGTGTAGGGCTTGAAAAACTTTATAATGTTTCAAACCCTATAAAATGGGTTGATGATTTCTCAAGATTTAACGACCAAAAAACAAACTTTTTTGAAGGGACTGTTACAAACTATTCAAAAGGAAGTCTGAATTTTGATGACTTCTAAAAAACTCTACTCCCTTCTTTTAAAAACCTCACCGGATTATGAACAAAACCTGCAAAAACTTTTGGAAATTATAAAATCATGTGAAGAAAACTCCATCATAGTTGCAAATGAGGTTTGTCTGACCGGTTTTGATTATAAAAATTTTGAAAAAGCTGCAGAGTTTAGCGTATACGCTACTAAAAGATTAAAAGAGGTTATAGGTAACAAAACGGTCATAATCACCATGATTGAGAAAAAAGGCGGCAAATTTTATAACACCGCAAAAGTTTTTTATAACCACAAAGTAGTCAAAGAGCAATCAAAAGTAAAACTTTTTAAACTAGGCGATGAGGATAAATATTTTAGTAGCGGCAAGATAGACGATATAGAAATTTTTGAGATTGATGGTATAAAGTTAGGTATACTTATATGTTTTGAATTAAGATTCAAAGATCTATGGAGAAAGTTAGAGGGTGCTGACATTATAGCGATCCCAAGTATGTGGGGAAGTTTGAGAAAAAAACATCTTGATATACTAACTTCAGCATTAGCAATCATGAATCAATGTTATGTAATATCGAGTGATTCAAAAAACAAAGAGTATGCAAACACAAGCAAGATTGTCTCACCCTTTGGTGAAGAGTTTAAAAACAATGATGATGAGATTATAGAGGCTGTGTTTGACAAAAAAGAGATATCCAAAATGAGAAGATATCTTGATGTGGGGATTGGATGGCAAATCTAAGAGCAAAAAAACTGGCTGACGAGATAGAAAAAATCTTTCCTGTCTCACCTATAGTTAAAGAAGCCATATCAAAAACACCAAGGGAGATGTTTGTTCCAAAAGGGTTTGAGCAAAAAGCTTACTTTTTGGATGCACTTCCAATAGGCGGAGGACAGTTTATATCTTCACCTTTGACTGTTGCTATGATGAGTGAATATATAATCCCGCTAGGGGTTGATAAAGTTTTGGAGATAGGTTGCGGAAGCGGATACCAAGCAGCGGTTTTAAGCCATATAGCAA
>WFOM01000189.1 GCA_015488075.1 Helicobacteraceae bacterium
TGGATGAAGGCAAAAAAGTTTTGCTTGAAGGTGCACAGGGAACCATGCTTGACATTGACCACGGAACATATCCTTATGTAACATCAAGCTCAACTGTAACTGCGGGGAGTCTTAGCGGACTGGGACTAAATCCGAAAGATATATCAAAAGTAACAGGTATAGTAAAAGCCTACTGCACAAGAGTCGGAAACGGTCCTTTTCCTACAGAAGATTTGGGTGAAGCTGGCAAGCTTTTAGGAAAAAGAGGGCATGAGTTTGGAACAACTACGGGAAGAGCTAGAAGATGCGGTTGGTTTGATGCGGTTGCTTGTAAGTATGCCGCAAGGCTTAACGGTTGTGATGAACTGGCTTTAATGAAACTTGATGTTTTAGACGGATTTGACGAAGTAAAAGTATGTGTCGCATACAAATACAACGGTGAAGTTATAGACTATCTACCAAGCGATCTGGAAAATGTTGAGCCTGTTTACAAAACATTTAAAGGTTGGGACAAAACAGAAGGTGTAAGAAGGTTTGATGATTTGCCAAAAGATGCAAAAGATTATATACTTTCAATAGAAGAGATAACAAAAACAAAAGTAGCAATCATATCTACTTCACCGGACAGGGAAGATACGATTGTAAGGTAAAAGAATGAAAAGCAGATTTTCCTCTATAGTCAGATACAAAAAAATCAAGCTTGATGAGATAGAGGCAAATCTGCAAGAAGCTTTTTCAAGATTGAACATAGCCAAAGAGGAGCTTGAAAAATCTATACAGGAGCTTAAAAACTTTCCAAACCAGACAACTGGAATAGCCAAAGATTTTCTGGCAAACAGAGCTTTGCTTGATGCAGAGTTCAGACTTATAGAGAAAAACAAAAAGTGGGTAGCATATGAAAAAACCCAGATAAAAGCTCTACAGGATGAATACAAAAAAGCATATATAGAGTATGAGAAGTTTAAATATCTCGAAACCGAGGAGCTAAAAGAGTTGCTTAAAAAACAAAAGCAAAAAGAGCAAAAAGAGCTTGATGAGATGGCAGTTATAGGCTATAAAAGAGAAGCGGTATGAGAGTATTTGTTTTATCTGTTTTGTTTTTGTTAAATCTGTTTGCATCCGATGACAAGCTGTTTGAGTGCAACAAAATTTTTCAGGAAAGAAAAGATGAACTTCTTTTGGAACTTGACCGTATAGATGAGCAAAAACAGTCTCTGCAGGCACTAAAAAGTGCAACCGAAGAGCTTCTAAAGAGAAAAAAAAGAGACCTTGATCTAAGAGAGGAAGAGGTAAACAAAAAACTAAAAGAGATTAAACAAAGAGAAGAAAATATAAAAAATATGCTTGCTGAAAACAAGAGGGTATTGAAAGAATTAAAATCGACAAAGATGAGCAAACTTGCCCAGACTTACTCCAAAATGAAAGCAGCTTCTGCGGCACAGATACTCTCAAACCTTGATGAAAAAGAGGCTGTAAGCATACTAAATGAGCTAAAACCAAAAACCGTCGGGCAGATACTATCCAAGATGGATCCGAAAAAAGCATCAAAACTAACAGAACTTTTAGTAAAATAATAGTAAAATTTCAAAAACAAAAGAAAGAGACAGATATGAAACTAACTCTAAAAGCGGTGCCACATATATCAAACAAAATAGCCATAGACTTAAACAGAAGCAAACTAGTGACATTTACAAAAGGGTTAGAAGGTGTAACTGAAGCTGCCAAAGAGGTGCTTGAAAACGATATCAAAAAAGAGATGGCTTTAAATGAAAAAGTAAGTGAGATATGTGAAGACTACGAAGAAGATATAGAGTTTATGTTAGCAGATGAGAGGCAACTCTTTTTTATGATAAAAAAGAAACTAGCCCCTGAATTTGATGTCATAATAGACTATGAAGAAAGACTCCAAAACCTCTCACATGAGATTTTAAACAAACTTTATGATGAAGATTTGATCAACTATGATGTAAACGACAACAAGATAAAAAATGTCATATTTAATGCCATATCATCTTTTATAGCAAACGACAGCGAGATACACTACAGTGTCATAGATAAGATAAAATCTTATAAAAAAAGATATATCCCGGGAACTGACGAATATGAGATACTTTATGACAAGCTTTATCATGAAGAGCTTGCCAAAAGAGGTTTGGAGTAATGCAAAAAGTTTCTATTTACCTTGAAAACGGTGTTTTTTTAAAAGCAAAAAGTTTCGGAGCAGATACAACTGCAGTTGGTGAGATAGTTTTTAACACCTCTATGACAGGTTATCAAGAGATTATGAGTGATCCTAGTTATGCAGGGCAGTTTGTAACCTTTACCATGCCAGAAATCGGAAATGTAGGTGTTAACGATGAAGATATGGAGAGTTCTTCTGCATGGGCTAAAGGGATGATTGTTAGAAACTATCAAGAGAGATACTCAAACTTTAGAGGGCAAGATTCACTTTCAAATTTTTTAAAACGATATAATGTTATGGGGATAACCGGTATCGATACAAGATACCTAACAAAGATATTAAGAGATGAAGGCTCTATGATGATGGTTGCTTCAACCGAAATTCATGATAAAAGTGAGCTAAAAACAATTTTAGAAAAATCTCCAAGGATTGAGGAGATAAACTATATAAAAGAGGTAAGCACAAAAGAGCCTTATAA
>WFOM01000190.1 GCA_015488075.1 Helicobacteraceae bacterium
GTATCGCCAAGTGGTAAGGCAGCAGGTTTTGGTCCTGCCATTCGGGGGTTCGAGTCACTCTACCCCATCCACATACTCTATACAATAACTTTGATATAATTACAATCATGAAAATACTACTACTAGAAGATGATGTTTTTTTAAAAGAGTTGCTTGAAGACCATCTTGAACAAAACTACGAAGTTATAGGTTTTGAAGACGGGCTTGATGCTTACGAATACCTATATGAGCATAAAGTTGACCTTGCACTTCTTGATATAAATGTCCCAAATCTAAAAGGTGATGAGCTTTTGCAAAAACTAAGAGACGAACAAAACAAAACTCCTGTTATATTTATAACTTCAAACAATTCATCAAAAGATGTCAAACACGGTTTTGAAATTGGTTGTGACGACTATATAAAAAAACCTTTTGAGTTTGACGAACTTGATGCAAGGATAGAGCATATAAAAAACATATACAGTATAGACCAGACCATAACCATAAACAACTTTGTATTTGATCCTAAAAAACACACCGTTTATGATGAACAAAATCTTTACACACTTACACCAAAAGCATCGGATATACTGCTTTATCTGTATAAAAACAAAAACAAAGCCATATCAAAAGATGAGCTTATAGAGAACATCTGGGGATATGATGAGATACCAAACGATGCAACCATAAGAAGCCACATAAGAGATCTGAGAAAAATTTTCCCAGACAATATAGAGACTATAAGAAGCGTCGGATATGTTTTTAAACAAGTATGAGAAAAAATCTTTTTACAGATTTATATCTGTATATGTCATAGCATCTTTTTTGGTTGTGGGAAGCTATACCTACATATATTATACAAATCAGAAAAAATCACTTTATAACAAAATCTTTAACGAACTTCGCATATGTGCCATGAAGATATCTTCAAGTGCGGTTGATGCACAGATGTTTAACAAACCTTTTAAGATACCAAAAGGTGTCAAATATCAACTCTTTGACAAAAACAGACATCTTATAGAAGGTAATTTCAAAACAAAAGTCAACCTTGACAAAGAGTTTTACATAGACAAAGGAAATTCGGCGGTATTTGTGGACAAAAGTGCCAGAGGACATCTTGGCATACACTATATAGCGGTGTGTGAAGCAAATTTTAAAAAATATCTCAATGAACTTTTTTACAAAAGTATAGCTATATTTTTTACAGCCGTCATTTTTCTCATGATAGTAGGATGGTATCTTGGAGGTCTTTTTCTAAAACCTATGAAAGAACACATACAGATGCTTGACAGATTTATAAAAGATTCAACTCATGAGATAAACACACCTATATCATCTATAGCTCTGGCAACACAGAAACTAGAAAAAAACGAGATAAAACCCATATACCTAAAAACTATAAAAATGAATGCCAAACTTATCTCAAAAATTTATCAGGACCTTAGCTTTTTGAGTTTTGACAAACATACAAAAAACGACATAAAAGAGATTGACATCAAAAGTATCTTGGAAAAGAGTATAGAGTTTTTTGAGATACTTTTTGAACAAAAAAACCTGCAGTTAAAAACAAATCTTCAAAGCTGCACAGTAAAAGCAGATCCTAATCATCTTGAGATACTTTTTAAAAATCTTATAGACAATGCCATAAAATACTCATACAAAAACAAAACCATAGAGGTTTCACTAAATAAGTGCAGATTTTGTATAACAAATGACGGATACGAAATAGACAAAAAAACAAAAGAAAAAATCTTTCAAAGATATCAAAGAGGAAACAATTCCGAAGGGGGATTTGGTATAGGTCTTAATATAGTTTTAAATATATGCAAAAGGTATGATTTTGATATAGATTTAGACTCAGAAGACGGTAAAACCACCTTCTGCATATCATTTTGAGACCTCTTTGCCAAGATTTTTCTCTACAGACTCTATCTTTGTTTTGAGTCTGTTAGATGAGTTTTTTCTTATGTCAAATTTCAATGCACTGTAAACTCTTTGGCAATCAAGCTGATTATATGCTTTTTCTATAAGATCAAGTGCTTCTCTTATACTTGTTGTCTCAACTACCGTTCCCATAGGTGTAAGCTTGTAAGCATATCCACTTTTGTCTATCATATCTATAATCTTGCTTACCTGTTTTGAAACACTTGCACCTTCTCTGCAGTCATCACTTGTAGGAAACATGGAAAACTCCAACAACACACTTGTCATACAGACTCCTTTTTGCTTTTTTTAACCCAAAAATTTATGTTTAACTCTCTACTTTGTTTTTTCCGTTTCTTTTTGCCTTATACAAAAGCCTGTCTGCCCTTGCATAGAGGTTGTCAATGGTTTCGTTTGTTTTGTATTCAACCACACCCAGACTTATGGTTATGGGAACTACAAGGTTTGCACTTTCAACTTTTTTTCTGATTTTCTGGGCAACTTTTATGGCATCATCCAGTGTTATTTCAGGCAGTATTATCCCAAACTCTTCACCACCTGTCCTGCAAAATATATCGCTATCTCTAAGTGTTGATTTTATAAGTTTTGCATACTCTTTTAAAACTTTGTCACCGACATCATGGCCAAAACTGTCGTTTATCTGCTTAAAGTTGTCTATGTCAAACATTATAAGACTAAAAACCCTGCCGTATCTGTCAGAAAGTTTTTTAAAACTTTCCAAAGATTCAAAAAACTCTCTTCTGTTACCGATTTGTGTAAGAGGATCGATTTTTGTCAGTTTTTCAACCTTTTTGTAAACCTCTATCTCTTTTGTTATATCTGCAAGAACTATGGCATAAGAGTTTGATTTGTTTGAAAGTTTTGTTATACCCACTTTAAAGT
>WFOM01000191.1 GCA_015488075.1 Helicobacteraceae bacterium
ATAAGAGACAGATATAAAAGAACACAACACACAAAAAGTTTGTCTTTACAGTGAAAACTTTCCGATTTACTCTGTAAAAGATTCAAAAATACACGGCATACTCGGAGATATATTTGATGAAATCTCCAAAAGAACTTCACTCCGTTTTAAGCCTGTAGTTGCAGAAAATCTGCAAGGATATATAAATCTTATAAAAAACAAAAAGTGTGATATAGCAGGAATAATGTTTAAAAAATATGCCAAAAAGGCAGGGATGATTTTAACAACACCTGTGTTTAACTCATATTTTACCATCATAACAAACACAAACAAATCGTTTATAAAAGACAAAGAACAGCTATACGGAAAAAAACTATATGTTACAAAAGAGCTTTGTTACAACATACTTCACAATATTTTTCCATCACTAAATCTCACACTTGAAAAAGATTTGAACAAAATCAAAGCCGGTCTTGACAAAGACTACTATGGGCTTATAACCATAAATGAGGAAGCAGACTACATTATAGACCGGTTCGGATACGGCAAATACAAGATTTCAGGATTTTTGCTCAAAGAAAATCCTCTGAAATTTTATATGGCTGTTAGGGGAGATTTGCCTGTGCTGGCTTCTATAATCCAAAAATCACTAAACGATATGACATCAAACAAACTTGAGGAGATAAAAAACAGCTGGCATCTTAGCAGATATCATGAGAAAATAAACTATACTCTGCTTTTTAACATTGTATTTATATTTTTGGTTATTTTGACGGTTATATTTGTATATCAGGCAAAACTTAAAAATTTTAACAAAGAGCTTGAGAAAAAAGTAGATGAAAAAACAAAAGAGTTAAAAGAGTTAAACGAATCTCTTGAAGCAAAGGTTTATGAGAAAGTTCAGGAGTTAACCAAAAAAGACAAACTTCTTGCAAGACAGTCAAGACAGGCCATAATGGGTGAAATGATACAGATGATAGCCCATCAGTGGAGACAACCCCTAAATACAATCACACTGCAGCTTTCAGACTTGAAACTGAAAAAAATGTTAGGAGAGGAAGTGTCTGATGAAGAGCTTGAAAAGATTATAGACAAGATAAACGACACCATACTTTATCTTTCAGATACCATAAACGACTTTCAAAACTTTTTTGATCCGAACAAAAAGATACGGGAGATATCTTTGTGTCAGGTATTTGACAAAACACTAAACTTCATACAACCAAGACTAAAGTCAAACAAGATAGATATAAGAATAATCGAAAAAGACATCATCGTAAATGTTTATGAAAATGAACTGATACAGGTTATGCTAAATATCCTAAACAATGCCATAGATGCATTTGAAGAGTGTGACAATAAAAACAGGTATATCGTTCTTGAAGCGGATGTTGACGATGAAAATGTTCATATATACATAACAGACAATGCTTGTGGCATAAAAGATGATATAATTGAGCATATATTTGAACCGTATTTCAGCACAAAGGGGAAAAACGGAACAGGTCTTGGACTATATATGTCACAAATGATAATGCAAAAACAGTTTAACGGTGATATAAAGGTTGAATCATCAAAAGAGGGAACAACTTTTATCATCACTTTTCCAAAGGTATAGAAAGTGAAAAAAATTTTACTTATCTGTGACGGTGAGATAGGAAGACATTTTATACAAAGAGTTATAGATACATATACATCAGACAACATCTACTATGTCATACAGACAAAAGACTACAAGTTTGAGGATGCTTCACCTCTTAGATTTAAGTTTTTTCAGTTTGACCCAACAAGTTTTTACAAACTTGACAATATTTTAAAAATGGAGTTTGTTCAGGTTGTCATCACCATGGATGACAAACAGGATGTTATAAATACCATAAAAAACATAAGGCTTGTAAAAAAACACCTAAGAGTTGTTGTTCTTGACCACTGGGGCATAAAAGAGCATTTTGAAGATGTAGTTGTTTTAAATTCGCAGGATTTTTTGGCTTCAAAGCTTCTTGATACACTTCCAAATGTTCCCGTAATAGCTCAAAATGTAGGGCTTAGAGAAGGTGAGATTATGGAGGTTTTGGTGCCGTTTGGAAGCTCGTTTGTATATAAACATCTTGGAGTTATAGAGCAAAAAGAGTGGAAGATAGCGGCAATCTACAGAGAAGACAAGCTGATACTTCCACACAGAAGAAGGATGATACAACCAAACGACAGACTACTTCTTATAGGAGAGCCAAAAGTTTTAAAATCTGTATATAAGGTTATAAAACAGGAACTCGGACAGTTTCCACAACCTTTTGGTGAGCATATATATCTGTATATAGATATGTCAGAACTCGGTAGTGATGATATTTATGCAAATATAAACTCTGCACTTTATATACAGGAACAGCTTGATAAGGAACTGGTTGTAAGAGTTGTTAATCCAAACGACATAGATTTACTTGAAAGTTTAAAGGATATGAGAGATGAAAGAACATATGTTGATATAATGTATGATGAGAAAGGTATCTTAAGTATCATAGAAAATGACATAAAATATTTTCATATAGGTTTGATTTTGGTTGATGGGAGATTGTTTAAAATTCAACAAAACAGGCAGATTCTATTTAACCTTAAAAAGCCTGTACTTAAGCTTTCCGGTAAACCTTTTGATAGTTTAAAAGATACTGTTTTGCTTCTTTCTGAAAACAGAGACCTTGAAAAAATATCAAACATAGTGTTTGATGTGGCAGAACACTTTGAACTAAACATAGAGTTGTATAACTATCTGCAAGATCATCAGGAAGAAAAAGAAACAGTTATAGAGCACTACAACAATATGGCTTCAATCTTTTCAAAATCTATAAAAGTTTACAACATAGAAGAAAACCCTATAAAAAAAGCTCTTGAGATGGAAAACTTTTTGCAGGTAGTTCCCTTTACCCAAAAGATAACCAAAAAAAGAATCTACTCTTTGTTTTCAACAGATACTGATGTTTTATACCATTATCTTGACAATTATCATCAACTTTTTATACCTATAGAGGAGATTTAGTGGTTTTTTATCAACTTTTTAGTAGAATATCCACAAAAAAACAGGTTTGATATGAAAGTAAACATAGAGCTTAAAAAAGTAGTTGACAACTCATACGACATAACTATAGATTCACTTCCTAAGTTGGAGTTTGACAGGAAAACAGCCATAGTTACAAACACCAAAGTATCAGGTCTTCATCTTGGTTATCTGCTTGGAAAAATCAAAGCAAAAGAGCTTTATATCATAACGATACAAGACGGTGAAGAGTATAAAAATCAGGAGAGTGTCAACTATATACTTGAGGCTTTGTTTAACCATAAATTTAACAGAAACTCATTGCTTATAGGATTTGGCGGAGGAGTAGTAGGAGATATAACCGGATATGTTGCAAGTATATACCAAAGAGGGATAGATTTTATCCAGATACCGACTACTCTTCTAAGTCAGGTAGATGCCAGTGTGGGTGGCAAAACAGGTATCAACAACAAATACGGCAAAAACCTTATAGGTGCTTTTTATCAACCAAAAGCTGTATATATAGACTCATACTTTTTAAAAACACTTCCAAAAAGAGAGTTTGGTGCAGGTGTTGCAGAGATAGTTAAGATGGCGGTAACTTTTAACAGAGAATTTTTTGAATTTTTGGAAAACAACGACTTAAGAGATGATGAGGTTTTAAAAAGAGCCATAAAACACTCAGTTGAAACAAAAGCAAGTGTGGTGAGTCAGGATGAGAAGGAAAAAGGGCTTCGTGCTGCACTTAACTACGGTCATACTTTCGGTCATGTTATAGAAAACGAAACAAACTACACAACATATCTTCACGGTGAAAGTGTTGCCATCGGCATAGTGATGGCAAATGAACTCTCAAAAGAGCTTGGTATGATGAGTGAAGATGAAGCAGGAAGGATAAAAAAAGTTTTAGAGAGTTATGATTTGCCGACAAATTATAAGATAAAAGATGTGGACAGATTTTATGATGCTTTCTTTTTGGACAAAAAGTCAAATGATAAAACACTCACTTTTATAGTTCCAAACGGCATAGGGGATGTAAAAATCATAAAAGATATAGATAAGAAAACTATCTACAAAGTTTTAGAAAAGTTTGCGGGTTAGTTTATGAGGTATATCTTTCTTTTTCTTTTTTCCATATCGCTTTTTGCAGATGCCGTCATAGATGCAAATCTTACAAAGGTAGATATAGACGGGCTATATGCAAAAATCAAAGAGATAGATTATGAGATATCCCAGGAAAAGGTATGGACAAAAAGCTATGACTCTTACCTCACCAGCCAAAAAGTAAAAAGCGAACTTAAAAAGATACAGCAAAAGATAAAAAAACTAAAAAGATACAGAAGTAAAAAGTATAAGAGCGAATTGGAATCTTTAATCTCAAAAGAGAAGATACTTACAACACAACTTGAAGACTTGGAAAAAAACAGTGATACACCTTTTGGAGAACTTATAAACCCTCCAAAGATGGATGATGCACCGGAAGTTAAAAATCCGTTTAACATTTTCAGTGCATACAGTTACCTAAAAACTATAAAGAAAGAGTTTAACGAATACAACCAGCGAAAAGATGAACTCGAACACCTTATAGAGCTTTTTGACAAAAAAGCAAAGATATATGAAAAGATTTTAAAATACAACAAAGACAAAAAGTTAAAAGAGAAATATGATGCAACTCGAAAAGAGCTTAAAAAGTTTGAGTCTGCTTTTGACATACTGAGTGTAACTTCTGAAGTGTATAAAAAAAGGCTTGATGTTGTTGAGGCAAACCTTAACAAAGGCATAAAAGCACAGATAGAAAAACTGTTTCATATAGGACTCATCATCGCTTTTGTCATTTTGGTGTTTTTTGTTTTGAGGATGATTTTAAGAAGGTATATAACAGATAACGAACGATACTATATGGCAAACAAGTTTATAACTTTTACAAACTTTACCGTCATCATTTTTATACTTTTTTTTAATTATATAGAAAATGCATCATATCTTGTTACCATACTCGGATTTGCATCAGCAGGTATAGCCATCGCTATGAAAGACTGGTTTATGTCTATACTCGGATGGCTTGTTATAGTCTTTGGCGGAAGTATACATGTAGGTGACAGGATAAGAGTAGATATGGACGGTATGAGATATATAGGTGATGTTTTGGATATATCGCTTCTTCGTATAACGATACTTGAAGATATAACCCTTACATCTGTTATGCAAAACAGAAGAGCCGGAAGGATTATATTTATACCAAACAACTACATTTTTACCAGAATGATAGCAAACTATACCCACTACTCTCTAAAAACTGTATGGGATGGCATAAAGATAACCATAACATTTGACTCAAACCATAAAAAAGCGATGCATATAGTAAAAGAGATTACAAAAAAATTCTCAAAAGGTTATACTGACATAACAAGAAAACAGCTAAACAAACTAAGACACCACTACAACCTCAAAAACACAAATGTTGACCCGAGAATCTACAGCTTTATAGAGCCTCACGGTATAGATATAGAGGCATGGTATCTGACAAATGCCTATGCGACATTGACACTTAGAAGCACAATCTCGACCGAGATTATAGATGCTTTTAAAAAAGAGGATGACATAACCATAGCATATCCGACACAGCATATAAGATACACAAAAGCACTAAAAGACCCGTTGGAAGATTTTAAAGAATCATGAAACAAAAACTTTATATAAAAACATTTGGTTGTAGAACAAATCTTTACGATTCACAGGTGATGCTCTCTGCACTTAGAGACTATGATATAGCTACAGATGAAAGTGATGCGGACATTGTAGTGATAAACTCATGCACCGTTACAAATGGAGCAGACAGTGATGTCAGATACTATATAAACAAACTAAAAAAAACTACAAACCCTAAAATATACCTAACAGGATGCGGGGCACATACAAAAGGAAAAGAGCTTTTAGACAGCGGCTTGATTGAAGGTGTTTTTGGACAAAGCGAGAAAAAAAAGATAAACAAAATCCTCAGCAAGCCAAAAGGTTTTTATGAGATAGGGGATTTGGAGTTTGTAGATGATGAGGTAGTAGGTGAATTTATAGGAAAAAGCAGAGCATTTATAAAGATACAAGAAGGATGCAACTTCAGATGCTCTTACTGTATCATACCTTATGTCAGAGGCGATGCAAGAAGTCTTGATGAAGAGAAAATTTTAGAACAGATAAAAAAACTCGCCGCAAACGGTTTTGGAGAGTTTATATTAACGGGAACAAACCTTGGAAGCTACGGTGTAGATAAAAAAACATCACTTGCAAAACTTTTAAAAAAGATAAGTTTTATAAGAGGAGTCAGGCGGATAAGGCTTGGAAGTATAGAACCTATACAGGTTACAGACGAGTTTAAAGAGTTGTTGGATGAGCCATGGATAGAGAAACACTTACATATAGCACTGCAACACACTAGTCCAAAAATGCTTAAAATAATGAACAGAAGAAATGTTTACAAACAGGATGTAGAGCTTTTTGAGTTTTTAAGAGAAAAGGGTTATGCCATAGGCACTGACTTTATAACGGGACATCCGGGTGAGAGTGATGAGATTTGGCAAGAGGCGGTAGATAACTTTAAAAAACTACCGCTTACCCATCTGCATGCTTTTACATACTCAAAAAGGGACGGCACTCCCTCAGCTACTATGAAATCGGAAATTAACGGTAAAATAGCAAAAGAGAGGCTTCATGAGATTGAAAGTATCGTAAAAGAGAAAAACTTTGAATTCAGAAAAGAAAACAAAAAACCTTTGGAGGTTTTGATAGAGAGCAAAAAAGATGAATATTTTGTGGGATATGACCAGTTTTACAACAGAGTCAAAGTCAAATCAAACCAAGATTTAACAGGAAATTGGATATACTTAGAGGATTTTGAAGTAAAAACGGAGGCAAATTATGCCATCTTCTAAATTTAACAGGATTTTAGCTGTAACTTCTGCCGTTTTCATAGTTTTGCTTATACTTTTTGTAGTATTTAGAGACTCTTCAGAACTTATAACCATAGACAAAGCAAAAGAGATTCTCTCAACAAAAAAAGCAAAAGAGATAACTCTTATAGACAGATACATATACATAAAAACAGA
>WFOM01000192.1 GCA_015488075.1 Helicobacteraceae bacterium
CCCATAGTATCATAATATTTGCTTCTGTCTACAAAATCTTCTAAATTTATATAATTGTTTAAATTTTTTAGTTTTTTATTTATATTATGATTAACAGAGATAAAATAAACTTTTTCTTTTATAGATGAAGGGTCAAAAGTTGATACAGGTTTTATAAGTATATCTTTACCATCAAAAAACTTATAGTTTGTATTTCCTATATCACAATGAAGCATCAACTCTCCAACAGGCCTCTTTAAAACCTTTTTTGGCTTTGGAGCAGATTGGAGCATCAAGCAGCAAGATTTTGTATTTGAAATTATGTCCTACATACAAAACAAGTTTTTTGTATATGGTTTCAAACTTTTCTATATCTTTTGTAAGTATCTTAGTTTTTTGTTGGACAACAAATATGGCATAAAAGTATCCGCCGGTATCAAGAGCTTTGTAGATTTTGATCTTGTTTCTGATACCAAGCTCTTTTGGAGATATTTCTACTATATTTTTAAAAAGTTTTCCTTTTTTTCTAAATTTTTCTACTATATCTATCATGATTTTAAAAGTTTTGCTATCTTTCCTTGAAGTTTAAGCCAAGTTTTGTGCTCATAGAGAGGAAAACCGGCCCATGTTTTTCCCTCTTCTTTTATAGACTTGGTTATACCGCTTCTTGCTGCAAACTTGTTAAAACTTGCTATCTCAAGATGCCCTGCTGCTGCAGCCTGCCCACCCATTACGACATTTCTGCCCAGTTTTGTTGAGCCTGCCAGTCCGCTCTGGGCAACCATAACACTGAATTCTCCCACTTCACAGTTGTGCCCTATTTGGACAAGATTGTCTATATGCACACCTTTTTTGATAATAGTGCTACCAAAAACGGCTCTATCGATTGTAACAGAGTTACCTATCTCTACATCATCTTCTATAACAACATTTCCGTTTTGATAGATCTTTTTATGTTCACCAATTTTATTTGTAGCAAATCCAAATCCATCACCGCCAATAGTTGAATTTGCATGGATTATACAATTTTTTCCTATAACACAGTCTCTGTAAACCACTACATTCGGATAAAGGATGGTATTGTCACCTATAACACAGTTGCTACCTACATAAACACCTGCCATTATATAACAGTTGTCACCGATTATGGAGTTTTTACATATGGTAGCTTTGGGTGAGACAACACTTCCTTTTCCTATAACCGCATCTTTGCCGTTTGTGTCTTCCAAAGGGGGTGCAAACTCTTTTGTAAGCACAGCTATAGACCAGTATGGGTCATCAACAACCAAAGCAGTCGTATGTTTTGGAACATATTTTTCTTCATTTTTTGTAACCAAAATAGCACCGGCTTTGGTATCTGGTATATATTTTTTGTATTTTGGATTTGAGATAAAAGTCAGTTCATTCTCTTTTGCATTTAAAAGGGTATTTAAACCTTTTATCTCTTTATCTTCACCTGCAAATTCAACTTCAAGAAGTTTTGCTATATCACCCAGTCTCAATTTTTACCTCTCCAATGCCACAGCACCACTTCGGACAATCTCTTTTGGATTGTATCTTTTTATGATGTTTAGAAAGTTGCTTACTCTTTTTGGCTCATCTGCAACCATGGCTATAATCGTGTTGTCACCACTGTTTGCTATCTTTCCGTTATAAGCTTCACAAAGTGCGGCTATATCGCTTATATCTTCGTCTACAGAAAACTTTACGAGTGCCATCTCTTTTTCTACAAAATCAACATGGTCATAAACTCTCAAAACCGGTATAAGTTTGTGAAGCTGTTTTACTATCTGCTCTATGACTCTAAGTGAACCTTCCGTAACGATGGTCAGTCTTGAGTATTTTGTATCCGGTATAGGTGCAACAGTAAGTGAAGATATGTTGTATCCTCTACCTGAAAAAAGGTCAGTAATTCGTGAGAGGACACTTGCTTCGTTTACAACTATAACAGAGATTACTCTTCTTATACTCTCACTCATCTTACTTCTCCTTTTTTTCAAGTAGCATCATATTAAACAAACTTCCGCCTGCTGGAACCATAGGAAGAACATTTTCAAATCTTTCAACTACAACATCGATTATTGCAACTTTGTTTTGTTTTACCGCATCTTTTAATGCTTTGTCAAACTCTTCTTTGGTTTGGACTCTGTAACCTATACCGCCAAAAGACTCTGCAAGTTTAACAAAATCCGGTTGCATACTAAGGTCTGTCTCACTGATTCTGTTGTCATAAAAAAGTGTCTGCCACTGTCTTACCATACCCAAAAAGTTGTTGTTTAGTATGATGTTAATAACCGGCAGATTTTTCTCAACTGCAGTCATAAGCTCCTGAATATTCATCAAAATAGAGCCGTCTCCGCTGAAGTTTATACTTATCTTCTCCGGAACCGCCGCTTTTACACCCATGGCTGCTGGAAAACCAAATCCCATAGTTCCCAAACCTCCGGAGCTTATAAGCTGTCTTGGTCTTGTAAAAGGGTAAAACTGTGCCGTCCACATCTGATGCTGCCCAACATCTGTAGAGATGTTTGCATCATCACCCAAAAGCTCCCCTACTCTTTTTATAACCCATTGTGGTTTGATGTTTTGTGAATCCTCATAAAATGTAAGAGGATGCAGTTCATCAAAATTTTTTATGGTTTCTCTCCAGCTTTCATATCTGTCTGGATCAATCTTGTCAGAGAGTTTCAACATCTCGCTAACAACATTTTTCACATCACCGACAATAGGATAATGTGCATTTACAAGCTTGGATATACTTGCCGGGTCTATATCAACATGTATAACTTTTGCATACTTGGCAAATTCGCTTAGTTTGCCTGTAACTCTGTCATCAAATCTTGCACCAAGAGCTATAATAAGATCAGTCTCACTCATAGCCATATTTGCCGCATAGCTTCCATGCATACCAAGCATCGAAACAAGCAACTCATCATCATATCTGAGTGTTCCTCTTGCCATAAATGTCTCAACCGCAGGTATGCCTGTTTTGTGAACCAGTTCTCTTACTTCTTCTGCGGCATTTGAATTTATAACACCCCCGCCAAGATAAAACAAAGGTCTTTTTGCTTCTGCTATGGCTTCTATGGCTTTTTTTATCTGTCTTGGATTACCTTTTGTTGTAGGTTTGTATGTTTCAAGCTCAACTTCAAAATCATAATCAAACTCAGCTATATCAGCAGTTACATCTTTTGGTATATCCACATGAACAGGCCCAGGTCTGCCGCTTCTTGCTATATAAAAAGCTTCTTTGAGAATTCTTGGCAAATCTTTGGCAGATGTTACAAGATAATTGTGCTTTGTGCAGCTTCTTGATATACCTACCGCATCTATCTCCTGAAAAGCATCTGTTCCTATCAGGCTCATAGGAACCTGACCGCTTATAACTACGATAGGAACAGAGTCCATATATGCATCTGCAAGTCCTGTAACAGCATTTGTAAATCCAGGTCCCGATGTAACCATTGCTACACCCACCTTGCCGCTTGCCTTTGCATATCCTTCTGCGGCATGAACGGCTGCCTGCTCATGTCTTGTCAGAATATGTTCAAAATCTTTTTGCTTGTATATCTCATCATACACATTCATGATAGCTCCGCCGGGATATCCAAACACTTTTGTAACACCCTCTTTTATCAGAGCTTCAATAACCATACGTGCACCGCTAATTTGCATCGTCAAGTCTCCATAATAATTCAAGTTTAGCAATTATACGAAAAAAAGGCTCAAAGTTTTGTTAAATTAAAAAAGTTGTGCTTTAATCTAAGATAGATTCAACTATCATAGTAGGTCTCCACATATTAAAAGAGCCTTGTTTCAAAGACTCAAGACTGAGTTTTGAATCTTTGTAATAATGTTTGAAATATTTAAAAAAATTCTCCATCTGTTCGGTTATACCAAAATTCAAAACATAATTTTTTATACCGTTTTCAAGCCGTTTTCTGTCTGCCTTTTCTTTTAATGCTTGCTCAAGCTGTGTCATATATACCCATGAAAAAATATTTGCCAAAGCATTGTATTTTGACGGAACTTTAAAATACTTCTGAAGTGCTTCTTTTGCACACACGGCATCACCTTTTGATGCACAAAGGCTGGCATTTTCAAGTGCTTCGTTCCACTCTTTTTGAAGTTTTTTTCCTTCTTTTGTATTTAAAAGCTCTTCATACATTGACAAAATCTCATAGGCTTTTGAAATATTGTCGCTTTTAACATATTCAAAAAATTTGATCTTAAACTCTATATCTTTTATAAGTTCTTCAACTTCTTTTTCATAATCGTCAAAATCTATAAGAACTTTCAATATTCTAAGTGCACTTGTTATATCGTTTTTACCAAGATATTCGAGTGATTTTTTATATAAGTTTTCTCCGTATTTTATGAGTTTTTCATACTCAGGAAAATTC
>WFOM01000193.1 GCA_015488075.1 Helicobacteraceae bacterium
TTCAAAAACTTGTAGATAAAAAGGTGCCTGTTTTTTTATGGGGAGCACCCGGTATAGGGAAATCCTCTATAGTAAAACAGATTGCCTGTGAAAAAGAAATAGGTTTTATAGACCTGAGACTTGCTTTGCTTGATCCGACAGACCTAAAAGGTATACCTTTGATAGACAAAGAAAACAACACAGCCAGATGGATATCGCCGTCATTTTTGCCAAAAGATGGTGAAGGAATTTTGTTTTTGGATGAACTAAACTCTGCTCCTCCTTCTGTGAGTGCATCAGCCTACCAGCTTATACTCGACAGAGCCGTAGGGGAATACAGACTTCCTGACGGTTGGAGCATAGTAGCAGCCGGAAATAACGAAATCGACAGAGGTGTAGTTTACAAGATGCCGCTTCCTCTTGCAAACAGGTTTGTTCATCTTGAGATGGAGGTAAATGTTGATGACTGGAGAGAGTGGGCATATAAATCAAATATAGATGAAAGAGTTATAGCTTATATAAGTTTTAAAAACGATTCACTTTTTAATTTTGATCCTAAAACTTCGCAAAAATCTTTTGCAACCCCAAGAAGCTGGGAAGCAGTCAGCAATATACTCTCTTCAGGTATAGAGCCTTTGCTTTTGCTTGATACCGTCTCCGGTGCTGTAGGAAAAGATACTGCGGTTGATTTTTTGAATTTTATAAAAGTTGCAGACAAGCTTCCGGATATTGATGCTATATTTGGCGGTGATTTTGAGTATATGGATGATTTAAACGGATTGTATGTTTTGTCATCTTCTATCGTTAGCAGATATCTAAGCAATCCTGATGAGAAAGTTTTGGAAAATATAATAAATTATACAAAAGAGCTTAAGAGTGAGTTTGCGGTTTTGATCATCCGTGACTTGCAACGAAACGGTGTAAGGATGGAGCATTTGGAGAGTTTTAAGGACTGGGTTAAGAGGTTTTCTTATCTTTTGTCATGAATAAAATAGAAAAAGCAAAAGCAAAACTTCTGTTAAAGCATCCGTATTTTGGGATGTTGGCTTCAAAAGTTGATGTTGTTATAGATGACAATCTCCAAAGTTTTAAAAGTGACGGCAAAAAAGTATACATAAGAGAAGAGTATCTAAATGATTTGACTTTGGATGAAGTTGAATTTATCCTCGCAAACTCCGCCATGCACAAAGTTTTGGCTCATGAAAACAGAAAAAACAACAGAAGCGGCTGGCTGTGGCGGATGGCAACAGATATAGCTATAAACGATATGCTTATAGATAACGGTTTTACCCTGCCGTATGGAGCAGAATACAGAAAAAGATTCAAAGGAATGTATGCGGAAGAGATTTATGAAGAATTAAAATCAGACATACTAAGAGATGATTTGGAATATGAAGCAGACAGCGAAGATGATATAGAAAAAAACAACAACCAAAAAGAACAAAATGAGCCACAAAACACAGATGAGGAGATACTGCAAGAGGTTCTTGATGCAAATGAAGCAATAGAGCTTTTGGAAAAAAAACTAAGCAAGCATGAAATACCAAAATCTATAGAGAGATTTTTCAAGACAGATAATAACCCAAAGATAAATTGGCAACAGGAGTTGCAAAACACAGTTTTTAAATTTGCAAAAGATGATTTTTCGTTTTTCCCTCCAAATCTTAAATATCTGCATAATGATATTTATCTGCCATCAGTCACATCCGACAAACTGAAATTTGTTATAGCCATAGACTCGTCAGCCTCTATAGATGACGAACTTTTAAATATGTTTTTGACTGAGGTTAATTTTATACTAAACAGTTTGAAAAATTATGAGATAGATTTGATAGTATGTGATGACAAAGTTCATACCCATAAAAAATTTTACAGCGGAGATATACTGGAAATATCAATAAAAGGTTACGGTGCAACAGACTTCAGACCTGTTTTTGAGTTTATAGATGAGAATCTGGAAAATATAAACCTGCTTTTGTATTTTACCGATTTGAAAGGATTTTTCCCCAAAAACGAGCCTCTTTATGAAGTAAAGTGGGTTACTGACAACCTTGAAGCAACTCCGCCTTTTGGGGAGTTGATAATGATTAAATGAAATTTCTTACCATATTTTCTATAGAGTTTTTATCCAAAGCACCGCTTATCTGATGAACTACATTACCGTTTTTAAATATCATGACGGTAGGTATGCTTCTTATGCCAAATCTGGCTGCGATGGCCTGATTTTCTTCAGTATTTAATTTGGCAAAAACAGCTTTAAGCGGAAAAGAATCCGCCGCAGCTTCAAAATTTGGTGCCATCATCCTGCAA
>WFOM01000194.1 GCA_015488075.1 Helicobacteraceae bacterium
ATTTAAAGCTTCTTCAAAAAGTTCAAGTGCAAAGTTGTTACATTTTACACTTTTTATACCTGCATTTTTGTTTATAAGATTTAAAAGTGAGTCATCTCTGTAGGCAGAAAATGTAGCTTCAAATTTTTTCACATACTCATATGCCTCAAAAAGTATCTTTTTCGGCAAATCAGCCTCCATGACAAGCTCGGTGCTCATCACTTTGGCTTTTAACCCTCTTTCAAAAAAACCCATATATCACCTAGTAGTCAAAATCATAAGACAATGTAGTATAGATTGCAGTCAGGCTGTCTTTGCCATACCAGTTTTTGATATAGTCGTTTTTTGTCGTCTGATACAGATCTATACTCGCTTTTATCTTATGTTTGTGGTTAATTTTATACATAAACGGCAAGCCTATGTCAAACGAATCAAATGCACTCATCCTGTAATCAACAACAAAATACTCATCTCCTCTGCCGTAATCGCCCAAAGGTTTTGTAAAGTTTGACTTTGTCTGGGTATAGTATCTAAATCTAAGGCCACTTGTAAATTTTTTGCTTACATCATGTAACCACTCTATGCTTGCCGTATGAGATTTTATACTCCAGTCATCTTTATAATATCTGTATGAAAAATTTGTTGCATTTTTAAGGTTTATCATATATACACCTTTTAGTGCAAAAGCATATCCTGTTCTTTTATCGGGATATTTTTCAAACTTGGCAATATCATCTTTTAAAACATAATGGTAAGGTGAAGATAAAAATCCTTTGCTTGTCATATAAGAGAAAACTCCCTGCATTGAAAAAGTCGGAGTTATAAGCTGATTTACGGAAATATCTATCTTACCCTCTTTTCTGTCTTTTGTCGGCAACTCTCTTTTAAATATAGGTTGCCAGTAGTCAAAAGACTGAGATACACCTATACCCAAAGCGGTGTTTTGCTCATTTAGCTGTCTTACATAGTTTACAAAAACAGCTCTTCCGGTATAATCTTTTTCGGTTGAATAGTATGCCCCAAAACTTAAAAGATTATTACCATCATCATAAGTAGCTAAAAGTGTCGGTGCATATCTAACATCATCAAAAAGCTGTCCCTCTTTTCTTGAAGCACCTGTAACCGTATCTACTCTTGTATTATTTGCACCGTTTTTTATACTTGCGGCACTTATGGCATCTATTCTCATTTTGAGTCCTACCATCCATGAATGTGCAACTTTTTTAAATACTCCCAAAGTCGGAGAGTAAACCTGCACACTTGCATTATCGTTGTATGTTGCAAATCCAAGAGAAACACTATCTTTTATACTTGATGCAAATGCACCGGCCTTGACAAGTAGTATCGAAAATACTGCTTTTAAAATATTTTTTATCTGCATCCGCAACCCCCTTGAAAACTACTCTCACCACCGGCACTGGCTTCTCTTATAAGAAATATATGCCCTTCTTGTTCTCCCCTTAGTTCAATCGGAGACAAGTTCATCTTATCTTGTGCAAAATACTCCTTCTCATAAGGCATCACACGAACAAGCTTGTCACTGCAACCTGCAAATAAAATCGATACAAATATTATAATCGCTGTCTTTTTCATTTTGAACTCTTTGTTAATAATTCTATCTCTTTTTGCAATTTTTTGATGCTCTCTTCATCAAAACTTCCTATATAAACATCAACTATAGTCCCATCTTTGTCTATCAGCAGTGATGTAGGCATTCCTGGAACTTTGTAAGTTTTTGGTAGATATTTTGTTTGATCATAAAGTGCAGTCAAAACTTTGTCCGGGTCAACAGACTCTAAAAAATCTATACCGTTTTCTTTGTGTGTATCTATATTTACAAGAACTATCTCAAAATCTTTTTTATTATAGCTTTTTTGAAGCTTAACAAACAACGGCATCTCATGTTGACATCCACTACACCAACTTGCCCACATATTTAACAATACAACTTTTCCTTTTAAACTCTGACTGTCAACAACTGTTGAGCTATTATATAATCCCGGAAGTTTAAATTCAACCTCTTTATCACCTTTTTTTAGTGATGCTACCAAAGAAAGACTCATCATCAAAATTAAAATCATCTTTTTCATTTTTATTCCCTCCTATTTACAGCTTGATGGATTTATATTGGCATATATTGGTGGTTGAACTCCACCGGTTGTGTTATGACAACTGTTGCAGGCTATACGATTTGCATAATCTTTTGGATTGTTTATATCATAAGGTGCATTTGAAAAACTATGTGTTAAATTAGCACTTGTTGCTATAAGAGTGCCTGCTTTGTCAAATACTTCAACAGTATAGTTTCCTGCAGGTATGCTTGCTATACTTCTTGCAAGCAAAAACACATTTCCTTTTCCTTTGTAACCTTTTGAATTTTGATCATTGCTACTACTTGAGACTACGCTACTACTTGAGACTACACTCAAACCGCTTCCGTCAACAAGTTTTATAATTAAATCCCCGCCACATACTTGGTTGAGATCATCTTTGTTAGTTACCGAGTTACTTTTAAAAACCGTTCCTGCAAGCAACAGATGCCTCTGGCTTGATAGATCAACATTATGACAAGCAAGGCAATCTCTTCCCTGAAAATGCCATCCCTGTTTTGATACCGTAGTGCCATTTCCTTCACCACCTTCACCACCTTCACTACAACCTGTTAAAAATCCAATAACGGCTACTGCCAAGACCAAATACTTTTTCATCTCTCTTCTCATCTCATCTCCTAATTGTTTTTAGCACCCTGCTGTATCCAGTTTAAAACGGTATTGTAACTTGTTCCCAAAGCATTTCCTCCGGTATGCGAAATCTTTCCTCCACCTTTTTGCAAAAGCAGTGAATTTGCCGGTGTTGTCGTATTTACCAAACTGTTTGAAGTCAAGTTGGTGTATGTTGCAGCAGCGGTTGAGAGAACTTTATATATTCTACCGCTTGTAGAATTATGACAGGCTTGACATTTTTGCTTTAAGACTGGATATACAGAGCTTGCAAACGATACTGCAGTAGTATTTCCGCCGGTATTTCCTGTGGTATTTCCTGTGGTATTTCCACCTGTGTTTCCGGTATTGTTTAAAGAAGCATAATAGTCATACGAGACTATCCTGCCGGGAGCACCGCCTGTTCCACTTGCAGTGTGACAACTATTACATGCAAATCTACTTTGATTATGAAGCGAAGCAGATTTATTTACAACTTTGCCGTTACTATCAACAACTTCTGCTATAAACTGCATAGCACCGCCGTTTATCCAACTTGTGTTAAAGTTTCCATCTCCTCTTCCCTGGACATAATATACATATCTCGTCGTATTTCCCACACTATCTTTTAGTGCCAGTCTTATATTGTATCCAGCGGCTGAATTTGCCAGGTCGTTGTTTGAAGCATGTAGTGTTTTAAATACGGTTCCTCCGGAAGAAAAACTGTGACAGTCCATACAATTTCTTCCCTGATAGTGCAATCCACCGTTTTCTCCACCTTCTCCACCTTCTCCACCTACTAAACTTGATGTTCCTCCGCATCCGGCTAACAATATTGAAATTAGACCTATATAAGATAAACTATTTTTAAAGCATTTCATAAACACTCCTTCAATTTTTATGTTAAAACTTTAAACTAATTATATGAATATTATATGAATATTATATATTTTTTAGAAAATTATCCAAAAGATTGTAGAACTTTTTTGAATGATCAAAGTAAACAGTATGACAAAGTTCGTGAAGTATCACTTCATCTATAAACTTTTTGTCTTTGGTTATGAGATAAGTGTTAAATGTCAGATTGTGCCTGCTGTCACAACTCCCCCACCTTCTTTTCATTTTTCTGAATTTTATACCGTTGTATCCAAGACCTGTAATTTCGGAGAGTTCTTTTGTTCTTTTTGTTATATACTCTTTTGCTTTATCTTTGTAAAAAGTATCAAAATCAAAATACTCTCTAAACTCACATATATCAAAATCCTCTCCAAAAAGTTTGTTGCTGTTATCTTCAACTTCTATAGTGTTGAAGTTTTTTCTAAGCCATCCTTCTCTTTCTTTTAAAAAATCATAAAGCCTTTCTTTTGAAAGTCTTCTTGAGCTTAAAACTATCTTTTTATCCGGATAAATTTTCAAATATATGTTTTTTATCGGTTTTATATGGTGTTCTATCTCAAACTCTTTAAACCTAATCAATTCTTTCGTAGTCAATCACATCCTTTATACCAGCAAGTTCAAATCCTTTTAGTCTGAGCCTGCAACTGTCGCATACTCCACATGCCTTATCTTCATTTTTGTAACAGCTCCATGTAAGATGAAGCGGAACATTGTGTTTTAGTGCAACTTTGACTATCTCTTCTTTTTTAAGATGAACAAGCGGCATATCTATAGTTATATTTGTTTCATCTTTTGTGCCGAGATTTATAGCTTTTTGCATAGCTTTAACATAATCTTCCCTGCAGTCCGGATATCCGCTGCTGTCTTCTTCAACAACTCCTATAGCTATAAGATCTGCACCTTCCTTTTCAGCTATGGCTGCCGCAACAGATAAAAATATACCGTTTCTAAAAGGAACATAAGTTACAGGAACGCCGTCTTCTATCCCGCTTACAGGCACTTCTATACTTTTGTCAACAAGTGCCGAAGCACCTATCTGCTGAAAAAAATCAAGATCAATGACATATTTGCCAACCACACCGAGATCACTGCAAATATCTTCAAAAGCTTTAAGCTCTTTGCTTTGTGTTCTTTGACCATAATTAAAATGGAGTGCAACTATATCAAAACCCTTTTCTTTTTCTATATATGCGGTTGTAGCAGAATCCATACCACCGCTGAGGATAACAACAGCCTTTTTTGACATGTGAAACCTTTTTTTATTAAAATTTTATCATAAGAAAGTTTTTAGTTTAATTAGGATATGATTTGAAATGAGAGAAAATAAAAAGGAGCTGTTATGGAAGCTTCCGGAATTTCAAACAATTCACTAAACCTCCAAACATCAACATCGGCATTTAAAAAAGCTGTTGACGAACAGGAGTCACAAGTTCAAAAACTTCTTGACTCAAATCAGGAACAGTCTGAACAACTAAAACAACAACAACAGCAACAGCAACAAGAAAGAACTGCCCAGCTAAGCGGTCTTGGGATTCAGCTTGATATAAGAGCATAAGGGCTAATAGTTTTTATATGCCCCGCTTTTGACATCTTTTTTAATTTTGTCCAAACCTTCTTGAAGTATATCGACCAAAATTTTGGCTGCTTCATCATCATCGGCTTCTGGAACATCCCAGTCAACTATTTTCAAATTTGTTTTAAACAAAAGTTCCAACTCTTTTTTTATCTCATCTTTTCGCGATACCAAATCTTTTATAACTGCATCCATAAACATTCCTTTATAATTTTTATTATATAATTTTATAACTTTTTTAGATAACAAGGTAAATGATGTATGATTTAACCATCCATTTTCACCTGTTTGCCGCTATAGCATGGATAGGTGGAGCTATATTTATGTTTGTTTTGGGTATAACACTAAGAGACAAACGAAAACAAAAAGAGGTTTATCCAAACATAGGACCCATCTTTGGATGGTATGAGCTTGTATCTCTTTTTATCTTGGTTACAAGTGGTATAATCATGATAAAAACAAACGGACTTTATGATGCTTTGCTAAACGGTGCAAATGAAGATGTAGTAAGATATCTGAAATACAAGCTCCTCATTGTTGCCACACTCGTTGTTGCTACGGCAGTTCATTTTTCTATAGCATTTAAAACAAACAACAAAGAAAGAACAAAACTGCAACACTTTCTCTCAAGAGGCACATCTTTGTATATATTTATGGCAAATCTGTTTGTTTTGCATTTTGCCATACTTATAAGAAACATCCTGCACTAACTGTAAAAATACCTTATAGAAGCAAAACCGTATGGGTTTGCTTCATACAGCTTTTTTACTTCTTTTTGAGTTACTATCCCTCCAAGAGCAAATACCTTTATACCCACTTCCACAGCTTTTTTTAACTCATCTAACCCTTTTGGTTTGCCCTTCTTTGGTGAATAAAACACAGGACTGAATGTAACATAGTCTGCTCCAAGATTTTTTGCCAACTTTACTTCATCTAAAGTATGTGTGCTGATGATGACTTCCAAGCCAAGCTTTTTTGCACTTTTTATATCATCAAACTGATGTGAAGTAAGGTGAACTCCGTTTGCATTTAACTCTTTTGCCAGATTGTAATCTTGGTGTAAAAAAGGTTTTACTGTTTCAAAATCATGACAGATATCTACAAAAACTTTTGCAAGTATATGATAGTTTTTATTTTCTTTATCTCTGTATAGAACAAAGTCTGGATTGTGTCTATCTAAAGACTGTTGCAGCTTTTTTGTAAAAAACTTCGGAGTATCACTATAATAC
>WFOM01000195.1 GCA_015488075.1 Helicobacteraceae bacterium
TAAACAAAAGCAAAGAAGAAGTGACTATAAGATTCCAAAAAGCCATAGATGAAAAAAATACTGTCTTGATGCTTGATTTTTTAAATCAAAGTTATCTTATACTGCTAAATGAAAACAACAACATACTTCTTGACAAATTTGTTGATGACATACCTACAACCAAAAGCGAATTTGAGTCTATACTTCAAGAAAGAAATGAAGAGATAGACAAACTGCTTCAGATAGAAGAAAAACAGACAAAAAGAAGAGAAGATATATTAAGCAGTTTTAGAGACAAAGCCTCAAATCTCTAAATACCGCTTATAGCCTCCAAAAATCTCTCAGGCTCAAGATATCCGACTATGGTTTTCTCTTTTAGATAGTTTCCGTTTTCATCAAAAAAGAGTATAACCGGAGGACCAAAAACTCCGTATTTTTTGGCCAAAGCTTTTTCTTTGTCTGAGTTTGCACTCATATCTGCCCTTACCAATACAAACTCTTTCATTTTTGATACAACCTTACTGTCTTTAAAAGTTATCTCTTCATACTCTTTACATGATGTGCACCATTTGGCGCTGAAATCTACAAGAACTTTTTTACCTTTATTTTTTTCTAAAACATCATTTAGTTCATCTATGGAGTGGATAACTTTAAACTCAAGTCCGGCTTCTTTTTTTGTTGAAACCGCCTGTGATGTTGAACCTATTTTGTCAAGTGGTGTAGTATAGCTCTCTGACCCGCTAAAAACACCTATAAACAAAGCCAAAGCATATATAAAAAGACCAAAGGCTATCGTTCTTTTAAACGGATGTGTTGAGTTGTCAAACACTCCATATACAAGTGAAGCCGCAAGTGCCAGTATAGCCCAAAGTAGCATTATAAGATAAACAGGAGCTATTTTTGCAAGCATCCATATGGCGACACCAAGCATTATAAGACCAAAAGTCACATTTACCAAAGTCATCCAAGGACCTGGTTTTGGCATAAACTTGCCTGCACTTACACCTACAAGTATAAGAGGAAGTCCCATACCCATACTCATAGAAAATAGTGCTATGGCACCAAGAACAGCATCACCTGTCTGACCTATATAAACCAATGCACCGGCAAGTGGTGCGGCAACACAAGGTCCGACTATAAGTGCAGATAAAAATCCCATTATGGCAACACCGACAAATCCGCCTTTACCCTGACCTGTCTGTGAAACTTTAGATACAAATTTATCAGGCAGTTTTAACTCATAAAGTCCAAACATACTAAGTGCAAGTGCAACAAATATAGCACTAAATGTTATAACAACATAAGGATTTTGAAGTGCCGCTTGAAGGTTGCTTCCAAAAAGACCTGCCAACACACCGGCTATGGTATATGCCAAAGCCATGGCAAGAACATATACCAAAGACAAAAAGAATGCCTTTTTGGTTGTAACTCCTTCACCCTGAGAGACTATAAGTCCGGAGATTATAGGTATCATAGGAAATACACATGGAGTAAGTGAAAGCATCAAACCAAAAAGAAAAAATGTAGCTATAATAACAGCCAGGTTTCCCTCTTTTATAGTTGAAGCAATAGAATCAACCTCATTTTTTGTTTCAACTTTTTTTGTTGTTTTGTTGGCTGAAGCGGTTGTTTTTTTCAATTTTGATGTATCTACTTTAAGATTAAAAGTTTTTGTTATAGGCTGATAACAAAGTCCCTTATCGCTACATCCTTGAAAGGTTACTCTCAAATGTATATCTTTTTCCCCTTTTATGTTTGATTTGTCCGTAATTTTTATGATATATACCGCATCACCGTATATAACCTTGTCACCGTCGAGATCTTTTGATTTTGGCTCATGCACTACTTTAAGTTCTATATTTTTACTTGTAGTTTCAAACTTTGTTTTATCTTTATATATGTGGGTATCTTTTGCTATGTGTATGGTTACTTTTATATTTTGATTTGCCAAAACTTTTGCATCGGCTTTAAATGCTTCTTCGGGAGACAAAAAGCTACCGAATTTTGCAAAAACAACAACAGGCAACAAAAACAACAAAATCTTTTTTAACATCTAAAAACTCCTTCTTAATGATTATTATCTTTTTATTTAACGAAATTATATGCCCTAATTATGAATGTTCAATGAAATTGTAAGAAATTTACCGTGTATTTTTTGTGTATCAGTAAAAAGCGGCACTCATATATCCGACAACTCTTGAAGTATCTCCACTGAAGTCCGCACTGGTTCTGTAATCAAGCACAACAGATTTAAGGCCTGTCTCATCTGCAACATCTATCATGGCTTCCACACCTATTTTTCCACATGCTTCACATTTTTTCAGTGCTTCTTTGTCATAATTTTCTACTGCTTTTATACATTTGTTGTCTATAAAGTTTGCTTCGTCTATATCATAAAAGTGACTTAAATCTGTGCTTATGACTATTCCAGTGTCACCTTTTTGCAAAACATACTTTATAATTTTGGCAATGTTATAAGGTTCTTCCTGTGAGTAAACAAGTTCAACCATTGAAGCATCAGGTATATAATGTTTTAAAAACGGAAACTGTGTCTCTGTTGAGTGTTCACCTTCAACTGCAGGGTAACAAAGCAGATTAAACTCCTCTTTTAGCTCATTAAAAAGCTCTTTGTCCGCTTTTATATCTCCAAACGGTGTTTTATAGACATCAAAATCACATATACTGCTTCCGTAAAAACCAATCCTGTGTGAAGGGCCTATAACCAAAAATCTTTTATATCCGCTGTTTTTTAGAACTCTGTAAGCCGCATTTGCACTAAAACCGCTGTAAACATATCCTGCATGTGGGGAGATTACAGCTTTTGGTTTGATGTTTGGCAAACCAAAATGCTCATCATACACTTTGCTAAAATAATCTGTAAGTTTTACTATCTCCTCCGCACTATCAGGATAAAAAGCACCTGCTACTTCAGCTTTTCTGATCATATCCTACCTCTTTGTCTGATCAAAACTTCTTCCTATCATAATTAAAGAAAGTCCGTCAAAAAACAAACTAAAACCAACTAGCAATCCTACAAGATAAAGCGAACTAAACGGCCAGTCTATTATAAACAGCACAGCCAAAACAAGAGATATTATCGCATTTGCTATCCAGTAAAACCAGCCTTTGTGACCTTTCATTTGCATACCAAACGAAAAGTTTGCAAATGCATCCATAAAAAAGTATATAGATAATAAAAGACCAAGTGTTCCTGCTCCTCCCAAAGGTGAAAATATCATAAAAGCAGAAGCCAGTATTAGTGCAAAACTTTTAAGCCAGCCTATAAAGTCATATTTGTTCGACTTATAGGTAAAATATCCTGAAACTATACCTCCAAAAAGCATCAGCCATGATACAAATGTTACTGTAGCCATAGTCATAAAAACAGGCTCAAGTATCCCTATAAGTCCTAAAATCCCAAAAACAAACCCTGCTATCTTAGAATATTTTCTGAATTTTTCAAGTATCTCATCATCAAAATCAAAGTTGTATATCCACATATCCTATCTCCATACTCCGTTTATTTTATATCCGCAATTATTGCACTTTCCATCAGTAATGTTTGCCACTTTTGTGTCATAAATCTCTCTTTTGATTAGAAGATTACCACATTTTGGACAATATGTGGATGAATCAACTCTGACATTTCCAAGATAAACATACTTAAGCCCCTCCTCAAGTGCCATCTCTTTTGCCATAACAAGTGTTGAAAGAGGTGTTGGTGGAGTATCCATCATCTTGTAGTCTGGATGAAAAGCACTTAAGTGCCAAGGCACTTCATCTCCCATCTCGTTTTTTATAAACCTTGCCATATCTCTTAATTCATCTTTTGAGTCGTTTACTCCCGGTATAACCAAAGTTGTAACTTCTACCCATACAGAAGATTTTGCAAATTTTTTCAGATTATCAAGCACTCCCTCAAGTGAGGTTTTTAAAATCTTTTTATAATACTCCTTCGAA
>WFOM01000196.1 GCA_015488075.1 Helicobacteraceae bacterium
CCTTTTTATTTGATAAAAATATAAATTCAAAAGAAATATCTCAAAATCTGTTAAAAAAAGGTATAATTATAAGGGATTTAACAAGTTATAATCTAAACGGTGTTAGAATAACCATAGGAACAAAAGAACAAAACGACCGTTTTTTTGATGAGTTTAAAAAACTATTGTAGGCAGTAGATGGATTTCAAGGCACTCTTTACCCAGATATCAAATGTTTATGCAAACCTGACAAAACAGCAAAAACTGATAATTGCCGGGGCTATAGTCGGAATAGTCGGCTTTTTGATATTTTTGGTGGTATGGACTGCCCAGAAAGAAAGTTACTCAAACTACAAAGTTTTGTTTGAGACTCTCTCAAACGAGGATGCGGCAAAAGTTATAGATGAACTCGAATCAAAAAATATCCCTTATGAAATAACCTCAGACAACACTATAAAAGTTCCAAAAGAGTATGTTTACAAAGAAAGAATCTCAATAGCATCAAAAGGGATACCAAAAGACTCAAAAGGTGTAGGGTTTGAGCTTTTTGACAAACAGGAGTTTGGTGCGACCAAATTTGACCAGAGTGTAAAATACAAAAGAGCATTGGAGGGTGAGCTCTCAAGAACCATAAGCGCACTTGAACCGGTTGAGAGTGCAACGGTATCTCTTGCCATACCAAAAGAATCGCTTTTTGTTTCAAAACAGGCTGATCCCACCGCTTCTGTTATGATAAAACTAAAGGATGACCAAAAACTCTCCTCAAAACAGATAAAAGGTATAAAAAACTTAGTTGCCGCTTCAGTCCCGAAACTAAAGCCGGAAAACGTGATGCTGGTTGACAGCGACGGAGAGGTTTTGGGAAGCAATGATGAAAATGAAGAATTTAACGAACTATCGCTCGCACAACAAAAATTCAAACACAAAGAGGAAAGGAAAAAACAGCAAAAAATAGTAAGTGTCGTTGCACCTTTTGTAGGCGGTAAAAACAAGGTTGTAGCACAAGTAACGATAGACTATGACTTCTCAATACAAAACTCAACCATTGAAAAATACGATCCTGAAAATGTCGTCAGAAGCGAACAGACAACAGAGGAAAAAAGAGAGGCAGCACCTCCAAAAGAGGTTGGAGGAGTTCCGGGGACTGTTAGCAACATAGGACCTGTTCAAGGGTTAAAAGAGCAAGCAAACAAAGAAAAATATGAAAAAACACAGACTACGACCAACTATGAAGTTGGAAAAACGGTAACGGTTGAAAAAAAACCTTTTGCCAAAGTCAAAAGGATAACAGCAGCAGTTTTGGTTGACGGCAAATACAAAGAAAAACTCGACAAAGACGGAAATCCTACAGGTGAGTTTGAATATGTTCCGCTTAGCCAAAGCGACCTTGATGCACTTACCGCACTTGTAAGCCGCTCAATCGGTATAGACCCCAAAAGGGGAGATGAAGTAACCGTTCAAAACCTGCAATTTACACAAGAGAAAAAAAATCTGCAAGAGCAAAAAATCAACAAAGTTTTATCTTCAGTTGAAGCATATATAGCTCCGTTTAAAGAGATTATAAAATATATCATAGTGGTTATACTGCTGTTTGTACTTTATAAAAAAGTTATAACTCCGTTTGCCGAAAAAATGCTTGAAGTTACAAAAGATGACGAAGATATCGAAAAGCCTATTTTAGACTTAAGTGAAGAAGAGGAAGAAGATCTGGTAGAAAAAGTTCAACAAATGAGGAAAAAAGTTGAAGAACAGCTTGGTGTTACCGAAGGATTTAACGAAGATGAACTTAAATATGAAGTGCTTTTGGAGAAAGTAAGGGATATGGTTGAAGATCATCCTGAAGAGATAGCCAATCTTATTCAGGCACTCTTGACTGAGGAGCAGGAAAACTCTAAGGAGAAACTATGAAAATGTCATCTACCCAACAAGCACAGTTTGATGAGATGAATATGGCTGAAAAAGCAGCCATCCTTTTGATGCAACTTGGAGAAGAGGTAACCGGCAATGTATTTTCACATATGGACATAGACTCCATTACGGAGATATCCAAATACATAGCCGAAAATAAAACCATAGACAAAGCCATAGCAGCAGCGGTGCTTGAAGAATTTTATGCCATATTTCAATCCGGTCAGTATCTTACAACAGGCGGTTTGGAGTATGCAAAAGAGCTTTTATACAGAACTTTGGGCCCTGAAGAAGCCAAAAAAGTGCTGGAGCGGCTTACAAAATCTATGCAACATTCCCAAAATTTTGCATATCTTTCAAAAATTAAGCCTCAACAACTTGCAGACTTTATCATCAACGAACATCCTCAAACTATTGCTTTGATTTTGGCACATATGGATGCAAACGAGGCAGCAGAAACATTACAATTTTTTCCCGATGAACTTCGAAGCGAAGTTGCCATGAGAATGGCAAAACTTGGAGATATATCACCTTCTGTTATAAAAAGAGTATCTGCTGTGCTTGAATCCAAACTCGAATCTCTTGCTTCTTACAAAGTTGAAGTAGGAGGTCCTAGAGCTGTTGCAGACATATTTAACAGACTAGGAACCAAAGCTGCAAAAACAACACTTACACAAATAGAACAGATAGATGAAGAGTTGGCAAACGAGATAAAAGAGATGATGTTTACTTTTGAAGATATTGCAACTCTTGACAAAAATGCTATGATAGAAATTCTAAAAGCCATAGACAAAAACGATCTTATGCTTGCACTTAAATCCGCACCTGAAGAACTTAAAGAGAAATTTTACGGTGCCATGAGTGAAAGGGCAAGAGAGGCTCTTATAGAAGAAATGCAGTTTATGGGTCCAGTTAAGATGAAAGATGTTGAAGCGGCACAAAGAAGGATAGTTGAAGTTGTAAATCAGCTTGCAGAAGCCGGAACGATTCAGATTGGAAGCACAGACGAGATGGTAGAGTAAAATGGCAAAAATCATCCAAAAAGAAGAGCTTCAAAGACACAATGTAAACAAATACAGCTTTAAAGTTTTGGCAATAGGCTCACACAAAAAAGAAAAGGAAAAAACAAAACCGCAAACACCACAGGAAAAGTCTGTAGAAACCATAGAATCACCCCAACAACAGGAAAACGCCGCTGCAGTCAAAACTTCAAAAGATGAACTTATAGAATCTCTTTTAAAAAAAGTAGACGATATGGGTTCAAACTTTATCAAGCTCCAGATGAAACTTGAAGATATGCAAGAAGAACATAAAAAAGAGCTTGAAAAAATATCTCAGGAATCTTATGAAAAAGGTTTGGCAGAGGGAAGGGAGCTTGGCAAAAAAGAAGTAGAGGATTCTTATGCAAACAGCTTAAATCTTTTTTCTAATTCTATTTCTAAACTTGAAGAAATTTCAAATAAGTATAATACCGCTATAGAAAATACAAAAAAAGAGCTGGTAAGTGCCGCTGTGGATATAGCAAAAGAGGTTGTTGAGATAGAACTGAGTGAGAACTCAAGCAAAGTAGCACAAAGCCTGGCAGAGTCACTTATAGATGAACTAAAAGATGCCGCAAGCATAACCATAAAAGTAAATCCAAACGACTTTGTGGCATTGCAAGAAAGCTTGAAAGATTTAAAAAATGTAAAAGTTGTCAGCGACTCCGCCATAGCCCAGGGTGGAGTTGTAGCCATAAGCGATATAGAAAATATAGATGCACAGATAAAAAATAGATTTGAAAGAGTTAAGAAAGTAGTGCTTAATGGATTGTAAAAGCTTAAAAAACAAATCAATAAACGAACTAAAAAACATATGTGAAGATATAAGAAAACAGATTTTGGAAGTTGTCAGTAAAAACGGAGGTCATTTAAGCTCTCCTCTTGGTGCCATTGAGCTTATAGTGGCTATGCATTATGTGTTTGATGTGGAAAACGACCCGTTTATATTTGATGTCTCACACCAGTCTTATGCACACAAAATACTTACAGATAGAAAAGAAAAATTTGACACACTAAGAACCTTTGGCGGTATTTGCGGATATACAAAACCAAGTGAAAGCAAATACGATTACTTTGTAGCAGGGCACAGCTCAACTTCCATATCTTTGGGAGTTGGTGCTGCAAAAGCTATAGCACTAAAAGATGAGCAGAAAAAAAGAGTGCCGGTTGTTATGATAGGGGATGGAGCTTTGAGTGCAGGGATGGCTTATGAAGCTTTAAATGAGCTTGGTGAGAGAAAATACCCTATTGTTATCATATTAAATGACAACGAGATGAGTATAGCAAAACCTATAGGTGCCATAAGCAGGATGCTCAGTTCTGCCATGGCAAGCAGTGCATACCAAAAATTTAAAAAAGCGACCGAAAATGTCGTTGAGAATTTCGGAGACGGAGCAAAATATCTGGCAAAAAGGTTTGAAGAGTCACTAAAGCTTGTAACTCCCGGGATACTTTTTGAAGAGATGGGGCTTGATTATATAGGACCTGTTGACGGGCACAACCTTGAAAAACTGATAGAGATACTAAAGTTAGCCAAAAACCTTCAAAAACCGGTTATTGTCCATGCACAGACCATAAAAGGCAAAGGTTACGAGATAGCAGAAGGCAAACATGAAAAATGGCACGGAGTTGGACCGTTTGATATACAAAGCGGAGAGAGCCTGAAAAAATCATCATCAAAAACCGCAACACAAATCTATACCCAAAACCTTTTGGAACTTGCAGAAAAAGACAAAAAAGTTGTAGGAGTTACCGCTGCAATGCCAAGCGGAACAGGGTTAGACAAACTTATAGAGAAATTTCCGGAGAGATTTTGGGATGTAGCCATAGCCGAACAGCATGCCGTTACATCAATGGCTGCACTTGCAAAAGAGGGATTTAAACCTTTTGTAACCATATACTCGACATTTCTTCAAAGGGCATATGACCAGGTTATACACGATGTCTGTCTGATGAATCTGCCGGTAGTGTTTGCATGTGACAGAGCAGGGATAGTCGGTGAAGACGGAGAAACCCATCAGGGTGCTTTTGATATAAGCTATCTTAGAGCCATACCAAACATGACTCTTCTTGCTCCAAGAGATGAAAAAACATTTAAGTATGCCATGGAATTTGCATACAGATTTGAAACACCATGCAGTCTTAGATATCCAAGAGGTGCATTTTTGGACTGCGGTGATTTTGATGCAAAACCTTTTGAGCTTGCAAAAGCAGAACTTTTAAAAGAATCAAAAAGCAATGTTTTACTTATAGGTTACGGAAACGGTGTCGGCAGAGCATACCAGACATCAACATATCTTGATTTTGATGTCGCACTTTTGGATTTAAGATTTGTAAAACCTCTTGACAAAGAACTTCTAAAAGATTTGGCAACAAAATATAAAAAATGGTTTGTTTTCAGCGACACTGCAAAAGCAGGCGGAGTCGGAAGTTCCATCTTAGAGTTTTTGGATGAAGAGGGACTTTGCGATATAGAGCTTGTCAGTTTTGAGTATGAAGATGAGTTTATAACTCACGGCAATACAAAACTGGTTGAAGAGTCTTTGGGACTTCTACCAAACCAGCTGGCAGAAAAAATCAAAACACTATCGTAAACTCAGACCCCTCACCGTAACTGCTTTTTATATCAAGTTTAAAATCATGAAACTTTAATATATTTGCCACTATGGCAAGACCGAGTCCCAAAGAATTATTCCATCTGTTTTTGGAAACTCTGTAAAATTTTTGTGTAATATTTTCAACCTCATCCTCTTTTATACCTATACCTCTGTCTTTTATAACTATCTTATCATGATATATCTCCAAATCAACATCATCTTCAGAATATTTCAAACCGTTTTCAACCAGATTTTTAATCGCTATCATAAGAAGTGTCTCATCAGCTTTTACGACTGCATTCTCATTGCAGATTATATTTATACCTCTGATAGGATATGTCTGGAGTATATCCTGTTTTATTATCTGTGCGACTTTGCACAAATCTACATCGTTTTTATCCAGAACAAAGTTCTCGCCTTCAAGTTTAACGGCAAGTCTCAGTCTGTCTATCATGTTTGTCAGTCTATTTGCACTGTCATGCACTTTTTGAAGAAATTTCAGTTTAATCTTTTCGTTTATATGCTCATCTTCAAGTATGGTTTGAGAATACCCTTTTATAACCGATATAGGATTTTTAAACTCATGCGATATAGCTGAGATTATCTCATCTTTTTGTTTGTTTGCCAATTTCAGTCTTGCGGTGTATTTTGCTTTTTTCCTGTTTTTGTCTGCAAGTTCAAAAGAAACTTCACTCAAAAGTTTTGTTATATCGTTAAACTCTTTTGAAAAATCCGAATGTATTTTAAAAGGTTTTGTCTGATGCTTCAAATCTTCTAAAAATCTGAGTATTTTTTTTGTTTCACCGCTTATATCCTGAGATGTCTTGTAAACCAAAAACATAAATGCAGATATAAACACAACAAGAATAGCCGACATTTTAAACAAAAAACTCAAAAAAAGTTCATTTATATAATCCAAATCATCTGCAACTCTTATATAAAAAACTCTCTCTTTTAGTTTTATCTTTTTTGCAACATATATAAGGTCTTTGTTTAGTGTTTTGGATCTTCTGACACTGCTTCCGGTTCCCTTAAGACCGGCTTCTAAAATCTCATCTCTGTTTAAATGGTTTTCCATCCTGGTATAATCTGCATCACTGTCTGCCAAAACCCTGCCGTCTTTATCTATGATGGTCACTCTTGCATCTATGCTTTGTTTTATCCTGTCTGCAAATTTTTGAAAATCCTGTATATTTTCTACATTTATAGATATAAGGTTTACATCATCCATCAGAGACTTTTTGGCTTCTTTTATATAACTGTCTTTTATCCAGAAGTATGAGATTGCCAAAAACAATGACAATACAAACAAAGACAGTAACAAAAACCGCTTTACTATAACAAAAGGAAGTTTATGCAAAACTACTCTCCCTCAAATATGTATCCTTCTCCCCTTACAGGCTTTATATAATCTTTTTTCTGACTTGGATCCAGTTTCTCTTTTAACCTTTTTATAGCTACATTTACTGTTTTTAACTGCTTATTGGCACTGTCTTCCCATACATTTTCAAGTATATCTTCTCTGCTTAAAACTATACCTTTGTTTTTAAAAAAATAAAGCAGAAGGTCATGTTCGAGTTTTGTCAGTTTTACAGGAGTTTTATCTACATAAAACTGTTTTTTGTTTTTGTCATAGACTATGTCTTTTTCTTTTATAATCTCATAATTTTTTCCTGCTCTTTTTAATACGGCTTTTATTCTGGCAAGAAGTATATTTATATCAAAAGGTTTGGTTATATAATCATCCCCTCCCCTTTCAAATCCTTCAAGCATATCTTCACTGCTGTCTTTTGCACTTAAAAATATAACAGGCTGTGTATATCCGTCATCTCTTAATTTTTTTACAAAACTGCTGCCTTCAATACCCGGCAGGTTTCTATCCATGATTATCAACGATATCTCTTCCTCATCCAAAATCTCTAAAACATTTTTGGTATCGACACACCCTATAAAGTCAAATCCCTCTTTACTCAGTGTGTATTCAAGCAAATCGAGTATATCCTCTTCATCATCAACTGCAAGTATGGTTGCCATCACTCCTCCAACATAATTACAGAAGCAAATCTTCCTGTGATTTTTTCTGCTCTGTATGAAAAAAATCTGTCACTGTTGCATCTTGTGCAAATATCTGTAAACTCATATTCTTTTATACCGGATTGCTCCAACTGGTATTGTATTATACTGTCTATATCCAAAAAACCCTCTTTTATTGCAAAGTCGTAACCAAGTTCATATGCTTCTTTTGTTATCTCTTTACCAACTTCATAGCAACATTTTTTTATATTTGGTGAAACAGCCACTTTTATATCTTTTGGATTTGAGTCAAACCTCTTTTTCATAGTTTCTATAACATTTTTGTTTATATTTGAAAATGCACCTTTTCTTCCTATATGTGCTGCTGCTATGACTTTTTTGTTCTCATCATAATACAAAATACCGCTGCAGTCTGCACTCATAACCATCAAAGGAGTGTTTTTTTGGTTTGTAACCAAAGCATCACAGCTTGGAATGCCGTAAAAATCTTCATCTACTACTATAACCTTGTTTGAATGAACCTGATTCATAAAAACAAGTTTTTTATAATCGTATCCAAAGTATGAAGCAAGAAGCTTGTGGTTTTTTACGACATTCTCTCTTTTGTCGCCGACATGAAAAGCAATGTTTAGCTCATCATAGGGAGTTTTGCTTACACCACCTTTTCTTGTGGTAAAAAAATGCTTGGTTTTTATAAGAGTGCTTTGTAAAAAATCCATATGAAGATTATACACAAATATTGACAAAAAAATAAATTTAACTAAAATAAATACTATGATAAAAAACGATATTATGAAAATATAATCGACGAGTTTAACAACCGCCGCTTGTTTATCATCAAAACGGCTGTTATTGTATCTGTAGTGACGGTTATTGCAGTTGTGTTAAATATGCTTGGAGTTGTCTCAAAATATACGAATGTGTTTATATTGACGGTTGTATTTCTGTTTGCACTAGTTGTTAATGTTAAAAAATGGATATGCCCGAACTGCGAAGTAAGATTATCAAAATAAAGATACAAAAATTACAAAAATATACTATAATTTCTTTCAAAAAACAGGAATTTTCTTGATATACTATCTCCACGAGCTTTTTGGTATAAATCTTTTTGGATATATCTCTGTTAGAGCCGGATTTTCTTTCTTTACGGCATTGTTTCTGACGATGTTTTTGCTTCCGAAATTCATAAGATGGGCAAAACAGACATCATCAACACAGCCTATAAACAAATTTGCACCCGAAGCTCATCAGCTAAAATCAAAAACACCTACTATGGGAGGTGTTGTTTTTATATTTTCAGCCATTGTAGCTTCACTGCTTAGCATAAGATTTACCAATCTTTATGCTATCGGAGCCGTTTTGGTGCTTGTATTGTTCAGTGCCATAGGTTTTATAGATGATTTTGCAAAAGTAAAACACAACCAAAATCTCGCAGGTTTAAAAGCAAGAACAAAACTTTTTTTACAGATAGGTGCATCATTTTTGATAGCAGGATACCTTTGTTTTGTTGTTGATTTTGATACAAACTTTTATGTCCCGTTTTTAAAAACTCCTCTTTTTGATATGAACAGCTTTGCTATCATTTTATGGATACTGGTTATCATAGCCGCTTCAAATGCGGTAAACCTCACAGACGGGCTTGACGGGCTGGCTACAGTTCCTTCCATGGCGGCATTTGCAACTCTTGCCGTTTTTACATACATCATAGGAAATGTCAAATTTTCAAGCTATCTTTTGTATCCGCATTTCAACATAGGTGAAGTAACCATAGTTGCAACGGCTCTTATAGGTGCACTTGCAGGTTTTTTATGGTATAACTGCTATCCTGCGGAAATTTTCATGGGTGACAGCGGAAGCCTTACTATAGGTGCTGTTATGGGGTATATGGCTATTATCACCAAAAATGAGATACTTTTAATCCTTATAGGTTTTATATTTGTTCTTGAAACCGTATCCGTCATACTTCAGGTTGGAAGTTTCAGATTTAGAAAAAAAAGGATTTTCCTTATGGCTCCAATACACCACCATTTTGAGATGAAAAAATGGGCAGAGAGTAAAATCATAGTAAGATTTTGGATGATAGCGGTTTTGACAAACATCCTGGCACTTATAACACTAAAGATAAGATAGATGGTTTCATTATTTGGTTATGCAAATACTACAAAAGCTCTGGCAAAGAAATTTAAAAAAGCCGTATTTTACGATGACAAATGTCACAAGCCGTTTATAGATGAAAACGGTTTTGAAGTAAAACCACCTTTTTTCTTTGATGAAAACTACTCATCTTTGGAGATTCCCTCTCCAGGCTTTCCGCCAAACCACGAACTTGTCAAAAAAGCAAAAAACCTCATAAGCGAATATGATTTTTTTTCAGATAGCATGCCTGCATCCGTTTGGATAAGCGGAACAAACGGCAAAACAACAACAACACAGATGACGGGACACCTTTTAAAAGAATTTGGTGCGGAAGTTGGAGGGAACATAGGAACACCTCTTGCAAACCTTGATGAGAAAGCTTTGCTTTGGGTGCTTGAGACCAGTTCGTTTACACTCCATTACACCAACAAGGCAAAACCAAACCTGTATATACTGCTTCCCGTAAAACCAGATCATATAAGCTGGCACGGAAGTTTTGAAGATTATGAAAAATCGAAACTAAAACCGCTTTTGATGATGAATCAGGGTGATGTGGCTATAGTCCCAAACAAATACAAAGATGTAAAAACCGATGCTTTTTTGATAACATATAATGGGATTGAAGATTTGGCAGAGTATTTTGACATAGATACCGACAAGATAAAATTTAGCGGTGCATTTTTGCTTGATGCGGTTTTGGCAATGGCTGTTAAGAAGATTATGTTTGACAAAACAGATTATGATGCCATCAACTCTTTTGAGATAGAGCCTCATAGACAAGAGAAGGTTTATGACAAAAAAAACAGACTTTGGATAAATGACACAAAAGCTACCAACATTGATGCCGCCATAGCATGTATAGAAAACTTTAAAGATAAAAAAATACATCTTATACTGGGTGGAGATGACAAAGGTGTTGACTTAAGTGAACTGTTTTTGTATCTAAAAAACAAAGAAATAACAACCTATCACATAGGCTCAAATACCAAAAAGTTGAATTTGCTTGCAAAAGAACACTCTATAGAGCACTTCTCATGCCAAAATCTTAAAGATGCAGTTATGCTCATAGACAAAAATCTACAAAACGATGAAAGAGCCATCCTATCACCTGCTGCTGCCAGCCTTGACCAGTTTGACTCTTATGCACAAAGAGGAGATATGTTTAAAGAGTTTATAAGCAAACTTTAGATAAAATTTCAACTCAAAAAAAGTTGGCCTGTTAGCTCAGTTGGTAGAGCAAGTGACTGAAAATCACTGTGTCCTTGGTTCGATTCCGAGACAGGCCACCACTTTTTATATCACTTCTAAATTTACCTCCCGATTTATGGTATAATTGTAATCGTGTTTCTCCCATATGGGGGTGATTTGGTTTCGACGGGATTAGGTAGCTGTCTGTGCATGCCGGAGTGGGCACTCCGTTATACAGCCCAAACGAAATAGACGCAAACAATACAAATTATCGCCCTGCTTACGCTTACGCTGCGTAAGTTTAACCTAACACATTAGGGCTGCTCTCTCGCTTGAGGCTACATAAACAGCGATTTTGAGAGTATCACACACTTTGTAGCTATATCATAAAGTTGCCTGGCTTTATGATGAACTCTTTCAGGCTCGCCTGTCGTAGCTTTGCGGATTGAGCGAAGACAGGTTAAAGATATCAATCCCTCTAAGCATGTAGACTCAGGCAGTAGCCTAATTTCGGACTGCGGTTCGATTCCGCACACCTCCACCATTAATCAATATAATATTATGATTTTGAAAGTTATAACGAAAGACTATTTTATCTGTAGCTGATTTTTGTTTTTCAAAACAATCTCAAACTTGTTTTTGTAAACTTCTATATAACCTTTTACACAGATATGTTTGTTTTTAAGATTTTTCAGACTGGAAAATCTGCTTTTGTATATGCCCCATACGACAACCGTAAGTTTCTGGTTTGGATAGTATCCGTCTATATTTAAAAAAGTTGGTTGTCCTTTGCTGTTTTTTGCAAAATAAACAGAGTAAACCTTCCCGCATACTCTAACCTCATCACCTATATATTCACCTACATTATCTATGGAAACGGTTTTTGCAAAAACAGCACATCCAAGCAAAAACACAAAAAATATTTTTTTAATCATAAAACAATTTTAACATATTTGGTATAACGGTTTAATGTCAAAAATACTTAAGATGTTTGTTCTTTCTTTTGGTATTATGCTTGTTTTTTAATGATTTAAATTAATCCTTAAATCGAAAAATTAATTCAGATTTGAATCTTTAAAATAACCAAAAAAGCTATATAATTCCAATCAACCATCTCCCAATTTGATAAGATGTAAAGTTCTTATCTCTCCTCCTTTAAAATAAGTGGCTTTTGCCACTTTTATTTTTTAGTATTTAAAATCAAATGAAGCATATATATATCTTCCCATCTCATTTAACAGAGTATATTTTGTCCCACCGGTTGAGATAAGAGTCAAATCTGCATAAGTATTACTTCTTTGGTATGTTTTATCAAGTATATTTTCAACTCCTCCTAAAAACGATATATATCTGTTAAAACTGTGTTTTAGCTCAAGGTTTGCCACAGCCCAGCCTGAGATCGCCTGTTCTCCATTGTCACTGTCGTAGTTTCTCCATTTGTCTCTGGCTTCAACTTCAAGCTTCACATAAGAGTTTGGTTTGTATTCATATACAACATCGGCTGTGCCGTTAAGCGGAGTAATATCTGCCAAATCTTTGTCATTTTGACCATCCAAAGCTTTTTTCTTTTGCCCTTTTTTGTAAGCAGCTATAAAATCAAAACTAACTTCATCATTTATATAGTATGTTCCTGCAAGTTCTATACCGTATATGTAAGCATCAACATTTTCAAACTTTGAGGATGTTTTTGATGAGTTAATATAGATATAGTTTTTGATGTCGTTGTAAAATGTTTTTATGTTCAAATCCGCATCATCACTGCTTAGTTTGTATCCCAAATCCGCTTCATAGTTTGTAGTCTGGTTTAGATTCTGGTTTCCTATGATGTTACCGCTTTTTTTAAAGTATAGTTCTCTTGCATCAGGAACTCTTTGTGCAGAGCCAAACCCTACAAAAACAGAGTTTATACTGTCAATTGCATAGTTTGCCGTTATGTTGTAAGAGATTGAGTCAAATTTTCTCTTTTTTAAAGAAGTGTCACTTTTTGGATTTGTTTTTGAGTTGTCATATCTAAAACCTACATCAACTTTCAAACTTCCAAAACTTTTATCTGTTTTTATATATATACTGTTGTATGTTGTATCCACATTATCTATAGATTTGTTAGTAGCACTATACTCGCCATCCCAGTTTCTTTTGCCACTTTCAAGTCCGAGTTTGAAAAAATCAAAATCGTTTACAAGTTTAAAAGCATAGTTTTTCGAACTCACCAAATGCTTCATATACATCATATTTGACTGTTTTCTGTATCGGTTACTCATAAGATGCCTTGCATCTGCACTGAAAAACTGCAGTTTTAGGTTTTTATAGATATCTGAGATATTTTTAATGTTATAACTTATGTTATATGTATCAGAGTTTGCATATATGCCATCCATTGGTGTGTTTGGATATAACACATCACTGTCTCTATTAGCAAGATAAGATAGCTTAAGTGTCTGGTTGTTTGTAATGTCAAAAACAGTTTTTATAAAAAAGTTTTTCTTTGTAAATGCTTTTAAACTGCTGTCTTTGTAGTGAAATTTAGAGTCTGAATTCTGCTCTGTCTGCTGTGAAAATGTATTACCGTTACCGTCTTTGTATTGGTCCATATCGCTGTAGTTTCCACTTATAAAAACCCTTAGTCTTTCACTGCCTCCGCTTACGGTTGCAGAGAGTTTTTTATATGAAAAACTTCCGCCTGTTATATCTACATCGTAAGCAAAGCCTTTTTTAGGCTCTTTTGTAACTACTTTTACACCTCCTCCCAAAACACCGTAGTTACTAACATCAAAAGGACCGTTTGTTATAACAATATCACCTATATATTCATTTGATATATGTGATATGGGTGGATCCATCCTGTTTGGTCCGGCACCGTATATCTTTGCTCCGTCTATATCTACACTTATGTTGTCTCTTTTTAAACCTCTTATAAATATATCGCTGCTTGTAGCTCCTCGTTTTGACAAATCAACAGAAGGATTTTGTCTGCTTATGGCTGAACTTACCTCTGTGGTTGATTTTGAAGAGTCCTGTATATCTTCAATCTTTGTCGAAGTTACATCTAAACTCTCCAAAACAACTTCACTTCCAAACAATGCATTTGCAATCGCCAAAGAAAACAAAACTTTTTTCATAATCCATCTCCAAAAAATTTTTTATAATGATAAAAAAGTAATGTTACATTAGTGTTAAATTGCTACCATTTTACTATGGAAAAAACGAAGAAGATTATTCAACTAGTTTTGATGTTTGTTTTAAGCGGCTACCTGATATACAGCGGTGTAAGTTTGTTAAACAGCCAAGATAGCAATACAACAAAAACTAAAAATTAAATTTAAACGAATATATAAAAGCATCCTGATAAGTGTAAACACCGAGTTTATGGTAAGAATATCTGTAGGTTATGCCTAATGTAAAAGGTTTGTTTAAGAAGTAAAACAGACTCACTCCGCCCTGATTTCCCCATGAAGCTTTGTCACTGTTTTTATAAAATCTGGCTTCTCTACCAAATTCAAATTCATCCCACCAGAAAACATTAAATATCCGCTGTTGTATGCTGAAGTTGTAACTAAAAAGCCAACCTGCCATATAACCGTTTAATCCGTTGTTAAAAGTGTCATTTGTTGTGTGTATGCCCAAAAACGGTCTTATCCAAAAAGATTTTGAAACATATTTGTATCCTATGCCTAATACAAAATCGTTTGTATAGTAGCTGCTTGAATCAAGATGGTAGTTTTGAAGATGGATTCTAAAACCGTTTTTTATCTTCAAATCCAAATCAACAAGATTTACAAACCTTAGACTCTCGCCTGAAGCATCATAACTTTTTGTAGGGTTTTCGGTATATAAAAATCCGTAAATCTCAGCATACTTCCAACCTGCACCCCCTTCAAACCCTGCATAAAAAAAATCGTTATCGATAGTTTTTGTTTTGGTATACGGTGTCCAGTCAAGATAGTTGATACTTACATTTTCAAAATGATACTGCGGTGTCAAATCAAAAGCAAAAAGAGACAAAAAAGTAAACATAAAAAGAGAGATTTTTCTTGCCATTTAAATAAATCCTTTATAATTCCTTATGGCTTATATAACTCTAAACAAACAAAATTTTTTAAAAAATCTTGAAATTATTGCAAAAAAAACCAAAGATAAAGATAAAATCGCACTTGTTTTAAAAGACAATGCATACGGACATGGTTTGGATATAATATCTTCACTGGCAAGTGAATTCGGCATAAAAAAAGCGGTTGTAAAAGATGAAGATGAAGCGGACAAAATAAAAGAAAAATTTGAGTATATCCTGATACTTTCAGACAAACCCAAAAATCCACAAAAAAACTACTACTACACCATAAACGATATAAATGAGATAAACAACTTCAAAAGCGGTGTAAATGTTGAACTAAAAGTTGACAGTGGAATGCACAGAAACGGGATATCCTTTGATGAATTGGAGTTGGCATTTGAAAAGATAAAGCAAAAAAATTTAAACCTTTGTGGAGTTTTTTCACATCACGGATGTGCGGATGAGTTGAGTCCTGTATGGTTTACACAGGAACAAAGCTTTAAAGAGATAGTTAAAACCTCTAAAGATCTGGCAAAAAAATATGGGTATAATCTTCATTTTCATATAGACAATTCAGCTTCACTATTTAGAAGAGACAAGATGATATACGACTTTGCAAGAGTAGGCATAGCAGCATACGGATGCTTGGAGTTTGAAAAAGATTTTATAAAACCTCCTTTAAAGCCTGTCTTGTCACTTTGGGCAAAAAAAATATCCTCAAGAAAACTAAACAAAGGTGACAGAGTTGGATATGGAGGGACTTTTACGGCTAAAAAAGATATGGTGGTTTCAAACTATGATATAGGTTACGGAGACGGTTTTTTAAGAATACTAAGCAACAACTACCAAACTCCAGATGGTTACAAGATAGCCGGCAGAGTATCAATGGACAACAGCTCGTTTATAACAGACGAAGATGAGATTTTAGTTTTTGATGATGCACGGGCAGTTGCCGTATATGCAAACACCATAAGCTATGAAGTGCTTACATCTTTGAAAAAAAAGATACCAAGAATTTTGCTTGACTAAAACAGTATTTTAAAAATCTGCCTGTATCTCTGCATCTATACCTTTTCTTAATGCTGTTTATAACTTGATTATAGCATTTGGAAAGATTATACCGTCTATACCCAAAGAAGCATATTTTTCTATATCATCTTCCTTTTGGCTAAAAACCAGTATTTTTGCATCAAAAAGATACTCATTGGCCAGATTTTGTGCCGTTTTTGCAAGATTGTCTTTTACAACTATATATGAAGCATCAAGTGCATTTGAGAGTATAACATCTTTTATACTTTCAACATAAAGAGGAAATCTTATAGAGTTTTTACTGCAATACTCAACTATATCTGTGTTTTCTTTTGAAAACTCAAAAATTACAGTTGAATTTGGAGGTGTTTTTTTGATATCTTCTATCTCGCTTATATGATAAAATTTTTCACTTTTTACCAGAGTGTGACCGAATAAAAGCAAAATATTCCTTATAAGACTAATTTTGTTTATGGATTTTTTTATCTAACTGATCAATTTTATAA
>WFOM01000197.1 GCA_015488075.1 Helicobacteraceae bacterium
ATAGAAGAACTGGCAACAAAACACAGCTATCTTGAAGTATGCTATCTGCTACTGAATGAAAAACTCCCAAACAAAGACGAACTAACAGATTTTGACCTGGAACTAAGGCACAGAGCATTTTTGCATGAAGGGTTAAAAAACCTATACAATGCATTTCCTACAGATGCACATCCTATGGCTACCATGTCATCTGCAGTTTCAGCACTTTCTGCTTTTTACTTTGAACACCTAAACATAAAAGATGAAAAGCAATTCCAAGAGATGGCAAGAAGGATTATAGCTAAGATCCCTACCATTGCCGCTTTTGCATATAGACACTCTCTTGGTATACCTTTTATACAACCGGATATAGATAGAAGTTTTACAGAAAACTTTTTGTATATGCTTAGAGCCTATCCGGGAGGAAAGCTTCACAGAAACAAAGACGGTTATGATGAGATAAAAGATATAGAGATTAAAGCTCTTGATACCATCTTTACACTTCATGCCGATCATGAACAAAACGCTTCAACCACAACCGTTAGAAATGTAGCATCAACCGGAGCTCACCCTTATGTTGCAATTTCTGCAGGTATTTCAGCCCTTTGGGGAAGAGCCCATGGAGGTGCAAACGAATCTGTTATAGCTCAACTTGAACTTATAGGTGATGAAAAAAATGTTGAAAAATTTATAGCAAAAGCAAAAGATCCTAACGATGATTTTAGGTTAATGGGGTTTGGCCATAGAGTATATAAAAACTTTGATCCAAGAGCTAAAATCTTAAAAACATTACAAGACCAGTTAAAAGATGAACTAAAACTAGATACAAAACTTATGGCAATAGCATCAAAAATAGAAGAGATAGCATTAAATGATGAGTATTTTATAAAAAGGAAACTTTATCCTAACATAGACTTCTACTCAGGAGTAATACTTTCAGCTCTAAAGATACCAAAACCTATGTTTACACCAATATTTGTTATAGGAAGAACGGTTGGCTGGATAACTCAATGGATAGAGTTTAAAAAAGACAAAGAAGCCAAGATAGCAAGACCTAGACAGCTTTATATAGGCAGGTAAACGGCTTAACCGTTTACCGCTTTTTGGATAGCTTCAACCACACTTGGATCTTCCAGTGTTGAAGTATCCTGTTTTATCTCTTCACCTTTTGCTATAGCTCTTAGTATCCTTCTCATTATCTTTCCACTTCTGGTTTTTGGAAGTCCCGGAACTACTGCAATAGTGTCTGCTTTTGCTATGTTACCTATTTCTGTTGATATGATGGAGTTTATCTCTTTTGCCAGTTCGGCATTGATTCCAAAACTGCCATCACCTTCTTTTAGCACAACATAGATAAATATAGACTCACCTTTTATCTCATCAGGTCTTGCAACAACTGCAACTTCAGCTATGTTTGAGTGTTTTTTAACCGCTGCTTCTATCTCTGCGGTTCCAAGTCTGTGTCCGCTTACATTTATAACATCATCCATCCTGCCGGTTATAGTTATATATCCATCCTCATCAACTACTGCACCGTCTCCACTGAAGTAAACAGGTTTGCCGTCTTTTACACAGTCACCAAAGTAAGATTTTTTAAATCTTTCATCATCACCCCATATGGTTCTTATCATACTAGGCCACGGTTTTGTTATGCAAAGGTAACCTTTTTCACCAACCTCAACAGGTGTTCCGTCTTTGTTTATAACTTCTGCCATTATACCTGGGAGTGGAAATGTTGCACAAGCAGGTTTTATAGGTGTAGCACCAGGTAGTGGAGAGATCATATGACCACCTGTTTCTGTTTGCCACCAAGTATCTACTATAGCACATTTGCTACCGCCTACTACTTCATAATACCACTTCCATGCAGGAGGGTCTATAGGCTCTCCAACAGTTCCGAGAACTTTCAGTGAAGAGAGGTCATACTTTTTAGGCTCATCTTCACCGGTTTTATGTAAAACCCTTATAGCTGTTGGAGCGGTGTAAAACTGGTTTATTTTATACTCTTCAACCATTTTCCAAGCTCTACCGGCATCCGGGTATGTTGGAACACCCTCAAACATAACAGTAGTTGCCCCACTAGCTAGTGGACCATAAACAATGTATGTGTGTCCTGTTATCCAACCGACATCTGCCGTGCACCAGAAAGTATCGTTGTCTTTTATGTCAAACACCCACTCCATGGTAAGTCTTGCCCAAAGTATATAACCTGCCTGTGAGTGCTGAACACCTTTTGGCTTTCCTGTTGATCCTGAAGTATAAAGTAAAAAGAGCGGGTCTTCACTGTCCATAACTTCCGGCTCACATTCATTGCTTTGGTTTTTAACAAGTTCGTTATAACAGACATCTCTGCCCTCAACCCAAGTTATATCCTCAAAGTTTCTCTGAACTACCAAAACCTTCTCAACACTATCACAACCTTTTGAAAGTGCATCATCTACAACCGGTTTTAACATGTAGGCTTTGCCTTTTCTAAATGCTCCATCTGCGGTAATAACCAGTTTTGCATTAGCATCCTCTATCCTATCCCTTAGGGCTTCGGCACTAAAACCTCCAAAAACAACCGAGTGTATAGCTCCAATCCTAGCACATGCAAGCATAGCATAAGCCGCTTCAAGGATCATCGGCATATATATAACGACTCTGTCACCCTTTTTTATACCAAACTCATTTTTTAAAAGGTTTGCAAATCTATTTACATTTCTATAAAGCTCAAGGTATGTTACTGTCTCTTTATCACCCCTATCACCTTCAAAAATGATAGCGGCTTTGTTCTTTTTGGTATCTAAATGCCTGTCTATACACTGATAGCTTACATTTAGTTTGCCGTCTATAAACCATTTGTAAAACGGAGCGTTACTTTCATCTAACACTTTAGTATATGGGCTAAACCAATCTATCTTCTCTTTTGCCAGTTTGTCCCAAAAACCCTCATAATCGCTTTTTGCCTCTTCCATAAGATCGTTGTATTCGCACATATTTTTTATGCGTGCTTGTTTTGAAAAATCTTTATTTGGATAGTATATCTCTTTACCCATAACTTATCTCCTTAAAACTCTTTTGCAAAATGATAGCCAAACAATAAAACATTTTTATAAAAGAGTATTTTATAACTTTGAGTTTAAATTTTTTTTAAAAATTTAAATTTTATGTTACTATATGAAACAATATGAAATTTTAAAAATTTATATGATTAAATTGACTACTATAAACATTCAAAAATGTATAATTGTATTATAAGCTTACATATTTATATGTAAGCTTTTCTAAAATATCATAGGAGGGTGCAATATGGCAA
>WFOM01000198.1 GCA_015488075.1 Helicobacteraceae bacterium
GTTTGATGGCCTGTTATGATAAAATACAAAAAAATAACGGAGATAAAAAATGAATGTTACTCTCATAATTATAGCAGTTGTAGTATTGGCAGTTATACTTATGTATAATTCTCTGGTTGCCAAAAAAAATGAAGTTGACAATGTTTATGCAGGGCTTGATGCGGTTTTGAAAAAAAGATATGATTTGATTCCCAATCTTGTTTCAATAGCAAAAGAGTATATGGACTATGAAAAAGATTTGCTATCAGATATAACAAAGCTCAGAAGCCATGCCATAAATCCAAACATATCAGACAAAGAGAAAATAAAACTTGATAAAGAGATAACATCCAGACTTGCCTCCATAATGGTTGCAGTAGAAAACTATCCTGAGTTAAAAGCAAATGAAAACATGCTTCACCTTCAAAAAACTTTGACAGAAGTTGAAGCTCAGATATCTGCTGCCAGACGAGCATACAATCAGGCTGTAACAGATTATAACAATGCTCTTGAGATGATACCTACGAATGTGTTGGCTTCTTTTATGAGTTACAGAAAAAAAGATTTGTTTGAGATAACCGATGAAGAAAGAAAAAGTATAGATGTATCAAAACTGTTTGACAAATGAAAAGCATAAGCGAATTAACAGACTTTTACTACTCCAATCTTTACGATACTGTAAAAGATTTGGACAAAAAAAGACTGAGAGTTAAAAAACATCTCATCATATATGTGATTGTTATTGCTGTTGTTGTTACAACTCTTTTGTATTATGGTGTAGATCCTGTTTTTGTAGTATTTGGTGCTATAACATTTTTCGGATTTGGCTACTCACTAATAGCAAAAGACTATGTTGATGAATTTAAAGTAAAAGTTATAAAAAACTCATAGAGTATATAGATGACAGTTTGAGATATGTGCCAAAAGGTGTTGTTCCAAAAACGATTTTTGAGACTTCTTATATATTTACGGAAAGAGTAGACAGATACAGTGGTGATGATTATGTCAGAGGCGAGATAGAAGGAGTAAAGATAGAGTTTAGTGATATTTTGGCAAAAAAGATAGTAAAAGATTCAAAAGGCAGAAACAGTGAACAAAAGATATTTGATGGTCTTTTTATAAGGGCGGAGTTTAACAAACATTTTAAAGGAAAAACTGTTGTTTTACCGGATACCGCACAAAAATTTTTCGGTGACTATATAGGCTCCATACTTCAGTCAAAAAATTTTTCAAGGGACAAACTTGTAAAGATGGACAATCCTGCATTTGAAAAAGAGTTTGTAGTATATTCTAGTGACCAGATAGAAGCAAGGTATATACTGACACATTCGATGATGGAAAGGATATTAAGATTTAAAAAGAAAGTTAAAAATGATATAGCCATATCTTTTGTATACGGCTTTGTTCATATCGCCATACACAAGGACAATTCGTTAGAGCCTACCGTTTTTAGTTCTTTGCTTGAATACAAGATAGTAAAGGAATATGTTGAGACTTTGTATTTTGCTTTGGGAATTGTTGAGGAATTAAAATTAAACGAAAAACTTTGGAGTAAAGGATAAAAGGCTTATATAGCCTCTTTATCCTCTTCACCGGTTCTAATTCTTATAACTTTTTCTATATCGCTTACAAATATTTTTCCGTCACCTATTTTTCCGGTTTTTGCAGCTTCTGTTATAGTCTGAACAACCTGCTCGACATTTTCATCGTTTACTACCATTTCCATTTTTATTTTCGGTAGAAAATCAACTACATACTCTGCACCTCTGTAAAGTTCACTGTGACCTTTTTGTCTTCCGTAACCTTTAACTTCACTTACAGTCATACCGGTTATACCGATATCTGCAAGTGCATCTTTTACATCTTCAAGTTTAAAAGGTTTTATAACTGCTTCTACTTTTTTCATATTGTCTCCTTAATATAGAGCTAACCTGAAATTACAGGTTAACTCCTTTTTCACCGTGGATTGCTTCGTCAAGGCCCATCTCTTCAGTCTCTTCATCAACTCTTGCACCACCTGTTATAGCTGAAGCTATAAAGTAAACTACTGCAGTTCCTATAAGCGTTACTATCGCAGTAACGGCTGCTGATTCAAGTTGAACCATAAACTGACCAAATCTATCTCCACTTGCTTTTAGTGGACCATCCCATAGTAAATCTTGGTCGTTTAATGCTAAAAGACCAGTAGCGAGTGCTCCCCAAAGACCGGCTAAAAAGTGGATACCAAAAGCATCTAAGCTATCATCGTAACCAAGTTTTTTCTTTAACACTGCTACACCGAAGAAACCGACTATAGAGCCTACTATACCTACTATCAAAGCACCTGCTACACTTACAAACCCTGCAGCCGGGGTGATAGCAACAAGTCCTGCTACTACACCACTCGCAGCACCAAGAAGTGTAGGTTTTTTGAAAACTATCCACTCTATGATTATCCAAGCAAGACCAGCTGCTGCAGTAGCTACAGTTGTAGTAAGTAGTGCTACACCTGCAATCGCATTTGCACCAAAAGCACTACCTGCATTAAATCCATACCATCCAAACCATAAAAGTGCGGCACCAAGAGCTGTAAGTATAACAGACATAGGTTTCATAGCAGTTTTTGGATAACCTTTCCTTTTACCAAGAAGCACAGCTAAAACAAGACCTGCCAAACCACCGTTCATATGAACAACGGTTCCACCTGCAAAATCCAATGCACCTTCATCAAACAGATAAGCACCTTCACCGCCCCATACAAGGTGAGCTATAGGAGCATAAACAAATATAGTCCATATAAATGCAAATACCATCCAAGTTGAGAATTTCATTCTCTCTATAGCACTACCGCTTGCTATGGCAACGGTAATAGCTGCAAATGTTCCTTGAAATGCAACAAAAACAAAAGTAGGATATGTTCCGCTTAAGTCTGTCCATTTTATACCGTTTAAGAATGCATTGCCAAAGCCACCCATAAAGCTTTGTAGGCTTCCGCCGTCACCAAAAGCCATAGAGTATCCACCTACTACCCAAGCAATCATAGCAACTAAAAATGCACCAAAAACCATTGCATAAGTGTTTAGAACGTTTTTACTTCTTGTCATACCACCGTAAAACAGTGCCAAACCTGCCGGTGTCATAAGTAAAACAAAAGCCGTAGATACCATCATCCAAGCAGTATCACCCGTGTCAAGCTTGTCTTCGGCAAAAGCCAAAGTAGGCATAAGAGCCAACAAAGCAAACATTAACCTCTTCATTAAGCTATCCTTTTAGATAAATTTCAGCGAGAATTATATATCATTTATAAGAAAGTTTTATCAAGATAGTTGATTAATTTTTAATCATTTTTGATAAGGTGTTAAAAATTTGATAAAAAGAGAGGCAAATGTTTAAAAAGATTTCTATAAAAACAAAAATCGTAGGTTTGTCCGTATTTTCTATGTCTTTGTTGGCTGCAGTTTTTATAGTAGTTACTTTGTGGACACTCAAAAGCGAAAAAGTTTTTGACCAAAAAAGATCCATATATGCTTTAAACAATGCTCTTGTAGTATCTTTGAAAAAC
>WFOM01000199.1 GCA_015488075.1 Helicobacteraceae bacterium
CTATAATAAATATCATAAAAAGCACAAACAAAACAGTCATAACTATATCTATAAAGCTACTCATGATAAAATTCACTAAAATTTTGTCTAATGGCATCATACAAAACTATGCCGCAACTTATGGCAAGATTTAAGCTTCTGCCATCTTTTGTCATAGGTATGGTTATGTTTTTTTCTTTGTATCTGTTTAGTATATCTTCATCTATACCACTTGTTTCACTGCCAAAAAGGATAAAATCCCCCTTTTTAAACTCTGCATTAAAGTATGGTTTGTCAGTTTTGGTAGTAGCTAGATGTATGTTTGATCCACACACACCGCTTTTTTCAAAAAAATCCTCTACACTTTCCCAAACAATCAAATCAAGTTTGTGCCAGTAGTCAAGTCCTGCTCTTCTGACTGCTTTTTCGCTTATATCAAATCCGATAGGTTTTACTATATGAAGTGTAGCACCCGCATTTACACACAGCCTGCCTATAGAGCCTGTATTGTTTGGGATTTGTGGATGAACTAAGACCAGGTTAAACATCTAAAATATAACTGTTTTGTTGTTGTAAACAAAGATTCTGTCTTCAAGTGCTAGTTTAAGAGCTTTTGAAAGCACAACCTTTTCTACATCTCGACCGATTTGTTGCATATCTCTCCAAGAGTAAGCATGATTTACCTCTGTTATATCTTGAGCGATGATTGGCCCTTCATCAAGATTGTCATTTACAAAATGAGCAGTAGCTCCTATAATCTTGACACCCCTTTCGTAAGCCTGCTTGTAAGGGTTTGCACCTATAAATGCCGGTAAAAATGAGTGGTGTATATTTATGATCTTATTTTCGTAGTTTTTGACAAAATCTGAGGTTAATATCCTCATATATTTTGCCAAAACTATATAATCTACATCATACCCTTTTAAAACATCAAGAATCCTTTTTTCATGCTCTTCTCTACTTAAACCTTCATGAGATACAGTTATAAAAGGTATACCAAACTTCTCTACAAGCGGTTTTAGAGTATCGTAGTTTGATATTACACACTTTATATCTGCCTCAAGCTCACCGTCAAAATGTCGAATAAGTATATCTCCAAGTGCATGAGATTCTTTTGTAGCCATTAAGATAACATTTTTTCTATTTGGGAGTTTTATGTTTATGTTTGCATTTGAAGGGAGTATTTGTTGTAGTTTCTCTTTGAGTGCATCACTGTTTATATCACCGTCAACTTCAGTTCTCATAAAAAATTTATTATTTACTTTATCAACAAACTCATTGTTAGAGATAATGTTTAGATTTTGTTCGAAAAAGATTTTAGAGATCTTATAAACTAAACCTTTTTCATCTTCACTATCGATTAAAACTCTATATCTTGCCAATACTATCCCTTTTTTTTATATCTTCAAGCCTGCTGTCTATAGTTGCCAGAACATACTCCAAAAAATTTAAAGTCAAATCTATCTTAGCTTCAAGTTTAGAGTTGTTTGGCGCTTGAAACCCTTCAAATAAAACCAAAAGCCTCTCTCTAAGTGAACTTAAAAAAAGTTTCTCATCCTCTATATAAAGATCTTCGTTTTTTATTTCATCTTTAGTAGTAGATATATTTTTGGGTGATTTTAAATCTTTGGTATTTGTAGGTGCCTTGTTGTTATCTTCTTCTATATTTGGTGTAGTATTTTCTAGCTCTTGTATGGTTGAGAGTATAACATCTTTTAGATCATTCATAGCTTTAGTAACCACCTTTCAAATTCATTAAACTCAACTTCACTATCCATCTTGATAAAAAAATCTTTCATAGCTTCATCTACACCTAAAAATTTTTTTCTCATACCAGATAGCCTTCTTATAGCTATCTTTGCTTCGGTATTTTGAGGGTCGTTTTTTAGCACCTCTTTATATATCTCTAACGCTTCCTCTTTTAAACCTTGTAGTTCATATATATTTGCTAAAGTTACTGTTTTCATGATTTTACGACATAGTTTGCTATGATAGATCCCATCTCGTTTGTTGAACAAATCTCTTTAGCATCAAAATCCGCCAAATCTTTTGTTCTATAGCCATCTTTAAGTGCTTGTTTTATAGCTTCATCTATCTTGTTTGCGGCTTCAACTTCACCTAAAGCATACTTTAACATCATAGAAGCACTTGCAATGGTTGCTATAGGGTTTGCAATCCCCTGCCCTGCTATGTCCGGAGCTGAGCCGTGTATGGGCTCATATATACCCACTTTATCACCTATACTAGCTGAAGGTAAAAGCCCTATAGATCCACTTAGCATACTTGCCTCATCACTTAGTATATCCCCAAATATATTTCCAGTTAGTATAACATCAAACTGCTTTGGATCACGGATTAGTTGCATAGCGGCATTATCTACATACATATGGCTAAGCTCTACATCCGGATACTCTTTTGAGATCTCATTTACAACATCTCTCCAAAGTTGACTTACATCCAAAACATTTGCTTTATCTACAGAGCATACTTTTTTTCTTCTTTTTTGGGCTATCTCAAAAGCTCTTCTAGCAATCCTTTCAATCTCTTCTACACTATAAACCATAGTGTTGTATGCTCTTGTTGCTTCTCTACCTTTTGGCTCACCGAAATATATACCGCCTATTAGTTCACGAACTACCATAAGATCAACACCCTCAACCACTTCAGGCTTAAGTGTTGAAGCATTTACTAATTCATCATAAACCACTGCAGGTCTTAGATTAGCATAAACACCAAGCTCTTTTCTAAATCTAAGCAACCCACTCTCAGGTCTTTTCTCTCTTGGTAAAGAGTCCCATTTCTCACCCCCTATAGCACCAAATAAAACTGCATCTGAATTTAGTGACTTAGATATCGTCTCTTGAGGAAGAGGATCTCCTGTGATATCATAAGCTATACCGCCCATCAAAAGCTCTTCATACTCAAAACTTATATCATATATAGAGGATAACGCATCTAAAACTTTTATAGCTTCATCAACTATCTCGGGACCTATACCGTCCCCTTTTATAACTGCTATCTTATAGTTTCCCAAGTCTTATCCTTTTAACTCTTTTTTGGCAAACTCCATAAGCCCACCTGCTTCTATAAGCTCCTGCATAAATTCAGGGATAGGAACAAACTTATATGTTTTATTTTGAGTTTTATTAACTATCTCACCGTTATCCATATCTATAGAGATAACATCCCCCTCTTTTATCTCGTTTGCTTCTTTAAGTTCAAATATAGGAAGCCCCATATTAAAAGCATTTCTATAAAATATCCTAGCAAAAGTTGGAGCCACTACCGCAGCAACTCCCGATGCTTTTAAAGCTATAGGTGCGTGTTCTCTTGAACTCCCACATCCAAAATTTTCATCTGCAACTATAATATCTCCTGGAGTCATTTTATTAA
>WFOM01000200.1 GCA_015488075.1 Helicobacteraceae bacterium
ATGAAGAGCTTTACAAATCTTTAAAAGATGCCATAAATACGATGGAAAATGAGAATAAAGAGCTTCTTAATAATATAAAAAGAAGTTATAAAAATGATTAATATTGCAAAAAAAACACCATAAATTTAAGTAAATATTAAAAAAAATAAAGCTACAATTATCTTTAGGTTTACATTAAGCTTAAGGAGTATGCATGGAAGAAAGACCATTAGAATACGACTACACGGTTGCAAAATGGTTTTTACTGGCAACAGTTGGTCTGGGAGTAACAGGTATGTTACTTGGTGTTTTGATAGCAGTGGAGTTGGCTTATCCGCAAGTCAATTCATGGTTTGGTCCGCTTGCTGAGTATTTTAACTTCAGTAGGTTAAGACCTATCCATACAAATTCTATAATATACGGATTTGTTTTAAGCGGTATATGGGCTTCTTGGTATTATATATCACAAAGAGTTTTAAAAGTATCTATGAGAGAATCAAAAATACTTATGATAGCTGGAAAGCTTCACTTTTGGGTTTATCTTATAGGTGCACTTATAATCGTTTTTTCTTTGATGTTTGGTGTTACTACATCAAAAGAGTATGCAGAGTTTGAGATGCCGCTTGACTTGGCAGTTGCAGTTATCTGGGGACTTTGGGGTGTTAGTGTTGCAGGTATGATAGGTCTTAGAAGAGAGAAATCTCTTTATATATCTATGTGGTATTTTGTTGCTACATTTATAGTTGTTGCGATGCTTCATATATTTAATAACTTAGAGATTCCTACTTACTTTTTCTCACAAGGAACAGGTAAATGGTATCACTCTGTTTCAATGTATGCAGGAACTAACGATGCTATGGTTCAATGGTGGTTTGGACACAATGCGGTTGCATTTGTTTTGACAACACCTATTATAGGTATGATATACTACTTCCTGCCAAAAGAATCAGGTCAGGCAGTATACAGCTATAAACTTTCTTTGTTGGCATTTTGGGGATTGATGTTTGTTTATATCTGGGCAGGCGGTCACCACTTACTTTATTCAACTGTTCCTGACTGGATGCAGACTATGGGTTCAATTTTCTCTGTTGTTCTTATCCTTCCTTCATGGGGTTCAGCTATAAATATGCTACTGACTATGAAAGGTGAATGGAGACAGGTAACTAACTCTCCACTTATAAGATTTATGATACTTGCTTCAACATTCTATATGTTTTCAACACTTGAAGGTCCGATTCAGTCTATAAAATCTGTTAATGCTATAGCACACTTTACAGACTGGATTATAGGACATGTTCACGACGGTGCATTAGGTTGGGTTGGATTTATGGTAATGGCAGGTATGTATCATATGGCTCCAAGAATCTTTAAAAGAGAGATTTACTCTAAAAAACTTATGAATGCACAGTTCTGGATACAAACTATAGGTGTTGTTTTATACTTCTCATCTATGTGGATAGCAGGTATAACTCAAGGTATGATGTGGAGAGCTCACGATGAGTATGGTAACCTTGCTTACTCATTTATAGATACGGTTACGGTTTTACATCCATACTATGTTATAAGAGCTATTGGTGGAGCACTTTATTTTATAGGTATGTTGATGTGGGCTTACAATATACTTAAAACCATGGGTTCAAGAGAAGTTAGCGAAGAAGAGCTTAGAAATGCATCGCCTATGGGTGCATAAAGGAGGAGAAGAATGTTTCATTGGTTAGAAAAAAGACCGTTTTTATTTGCTCTTGGAGTTTTTATAGTTACTTCATTTGCAGGTTTTATAGAATTGGTTCCAAGTTTTGCACAGGCTGCAAGACCGACAATAGGAACCAAACCTTACAGTGTTTTGGAACTTGCAGGAAGACAGGTATATATCAAAAATAGTTGTAATGCATGCCATTCTCAGTTGATAAGACCTTTTAAGGCTGAGACAGACAGATACGGTGATTATTCATTAAGTGGTGAGTATGCTTATGACAGACCGTTCTTGTGGGGTTCAAAAAGAACAGGTCCTGACTTGCACAGAGTCGGAAACTACAGAACTACCGACTGGCATGAAGCTCATATGAAAGATCCGGCAGCTGTTGTTCCGGGTTCTATAATGCCTCCGTATCCATGGCTTTACACAAACATGGCAGATATAAATACTGCTTTTGATGAGATGGTTGCCGTTAAGACGGTTTTTAGGGTTCCATACAACAAACCGATCCCTATGAAAGACGGATCGACAGTGGTTGTAAAACTTCCTAAAAATCTTGATGAGGCAAAAGCTATGGCTTTGGCTGAAGCTAAAGAGATAGTAAAAGATATGAAAGACAAAAAAATAAAAGAGCAGGTTGAAAACGGACAGATACCTGAGATAGTTGCTCTTATAGCTTATCTAAACAGGTTGAAATAGTATGGATATCACAGCTTTTTCGGCATATTCGTATTTTTTCTTGACGCTATTTATGACTGTTATACTTTATGCATATATATACCATCTGTATAAACACAAAAAATCTGCAGATGGTGTTGACTATGAAGAGTATGCCAAATTAGCACTTGATGATGAAATAGATGACAAACCTATATATGAAAATCCTAAAAGAAAAAAAGTAGGAGAGAAAGATGAATAAACTTTACTTATGGGGAGGAGTGCTGACAGCATTTTTGGTCGGTGCTACTTATCTTGCTATCGGAACTACTAAAGGTGGTTTGAATGATGATATGATAAACACACTGGCGGTTGCAGGTGCGATTGCTATTGCGGTTATTGCTATTTGGGTATCTATAAAATATGTCAGACAGATGCAAAATGATACTGCCGGTGGTGAACTCAGCAAAGAAGAGTGGGACGGAATAAGAGAGTATTACAATGATGTTCCTATGGGATGGGCTGTTGTATTTATAGCTCTTACCATATGGGGCCTTTGGTATTGGATAGTCGGCTATCCTGTAAATGCATTTTCACAACTTGGTCAGTATAATGCTGAAGTTGCAGATGCAAACAAAAAATTTGAGAAAAAATATGCCAACTTAAGCCCTGAAGAACTTAAAAAAATGGGTAAACAGGTATTTTTGGCAGAATGTCAGGTATGCCACGATTCACTAGGTTACGGAAATAAAGGAAGAGCAGCAAATCTTCATCAGAGAATCGAGGAAAAAAGTGTAAAATATGTTATAACACACGGTTCAAACAACAAACTTTTAGGTTTTGAGTCACCTATGCCTGACAGAACCGGCCTTGTAAACATGAATACGGGTGCTCCTATAAGCGATGCAGAGATAGATGTTGTTGCCAAATATGTTGCAAACGGATTCAACGGTGCAGGTGCGGATGTTTTTGCAGGTGTTTGTTCTCAGTGTCACGGACCTGACGGTAGAGGTATAGAGGGTGTTGCACCAAATATAAGAGAGTTTACTCCTAAGCTTATAAAAAATGTACTCACTAACGGTAAAAAAGGTGCTATAGGTGTTATGCCGGCTATAAACAGAATAAATGACAAACAAAAAGAAGCTGTTGCTGCTTACATTATAAGTTTGTCAAAAGAAGGAGAGTAATATGGAAGAAAGATCAATATACTCAATAGATGGCTTAGCAGGCTTTTTGATGGCCTCTTTGCTTTTGATATTTTTGGAAATTGCACTGATGACTATGACTATACTTGCCCAAAGAAGCAATTCTGATGTGTTTTATACAGTTGAAAAAGAGAAACTTAAACCTATAGATAAAAACAACTATAAACACTATAAAATCGTAAAAAGACTAGAGGAGTAGGTCATGGATAAAATAATAACAGCTATGTTGGTAGTGATGGCTATATTTACTTTGTATGCGGTTGTAACTTCAAACCATCTTTATGTTGGTTAATATATGCCAGATAGGTTATATAATTTTTTTAAAAAGGGGATATTTTTATCCCTCTTTTTAGGAATCTCTCTTTTTGCAAATCCTGTTTTATTTGACAGTGTCGGAGTAAATAAAAAGTTTATAAACGAGGTTTCTAAGCTTTCAGATGATTTAAAATCGAAAACCGGTATAGATATAAAACTGGCTATTTATAAAGATACGAACGGGACTATAGATGAGTTGCAACAATCTATACTTGGTAAGATAGATGACAATACCATCGTTTTGCTTCTTGTAAAAGATAAAAAGTTTGTAGATATCATTGCAAAAAACAAAGAACTTTTCAAGCTGTTTAACAAAGCACAGATTTTAAGTCCTTCCGCATCTTTTTTGCAGGCACTGTATGTAGCGGTTTTTTATACACAAAACTTCAAACAGTTCAAAGATGTGTTAAAAAACAGCGGAGGAACAATTTTGCCGATACTTGCTCAAAAGACCAAGACAAACAAGCAGGAAATCTCAAAAATAGAAGTTGCACTCTATAACGGACTCTCAGATATGGTTGAGCAGATTGCAAAAAACAAAGGTGTAAAACTAGATACCAAGATAAGCAATACAAACTCAACCATATTTGAGATTATTAAATTTATTTTTTACGGTATGATGATATACTTTTTGGTTTTATATATAAAAAGGCGAAAAAATGGTTAAAAACGGTAAGATATGGCCTGTTGCTATAGCTTTTGGTATATTTATGGTTTTTGTTTTGATATTTTGGACAATCAAAACAACACTAAAAGCGGATCTCAGTGAGAGTGATTTGTATCAGAACAAATACAGCTATATAGATGACAATATAAACAACATTATAAAAAACAATATAGCATTTGACAAAAAATACAGCCTCACTTATGATATAACATTATCAACTAACGGTTCAAAACTCATTTACAAAATAACCACAAAAGAAGGAAAACCGGTTGATAATGCAAAACTGACTTTGGTTATATCAAGACCTACAAAAGAGTTTAAGGATATAAAACTAAATCCTGTATCTGTCAAAAACGGAGTATATACTTTTGAAAATATAAAACTTCCAAAAGAGGGCAGGTGGAATCTTCTGTTAAAAGTTGAGATAGGAAAAGACAGCAGATACTACAATCTAAAAGGCGATACAAGGTATAAAGAACTTTATGAGATATGAAGCTTTTAGTTTATTCGTCATCAAGGGCCATAAGAGAAAACATAAAACAAAAAAACAATGGTTTTTTGGACTACTACCAGAGTATAAGCGAGTTTTTTTCCAACTCGCTTATTTTTGAAAATTTAAAAGTTATAGACAGCGATACAAGAGATATATATC
>WFOM01000201.1 GCA_015488075.1 Helicobacteraceae bacterium
AGATTAAATTTAAAGATTTGATATAAAAATTAAAAAGGTTGTTTATGTTAAACTATAAAATATGTATTATTGGTTTAGGATATGTAGGATTACCGTTAGCACATGCTTTTAGCAAGAAATATGATGTTATAGGATTTGATATAAATAGGGAAAGAATAGATGAACTTCAAACCGGTTTTGACAGGACACTTGAGCTTAATGAAGTGCAGGTAAAAGAAGCTATAAAAAACGGAATGCAATTTACAACAAATATAGAAGATACGAAAGATTGTAATGTATATATAGTAACTGTTCCTACGCCTATAGATGAAAATAACGAACCGGATTTGACACCTATAAAAAAATCTACGGAAACGGTTGCAAAAGTTCTTAATAAAGGGGATATAGTTATATATGAATCTACTGTTTATCCAGGGGTGACCGAAGAAGTTTGTGTGCCTATACTTGAAGAAGTTTCAGGGCTTAAGTTTAACAAAGACTTCTTTTGTGGATATTCACCTGAGAGGATTAATCCCGGTGATAAAGAACATACTGTAACAAAAATATTGAAGATAACCTCCGGTTCAACTCCGGAAATAGCTAAAGAAATTGACAAACTATATAAGAGTATTATAACAGCCGGGACACATTTAGCACCATCTATAAAAGTAGCAGAAGCCGCAAAAGTTATAGAAAATACACAAAGAGATGTCAATATAGCACTTATGAATGAGCTAGCACTTATCTTTGACACTATGGGGATAGATACAAAAGCCGTTATAGAAGCTGCAGCTACTAAATGGAACTTTATAAAACTCTCACCGGGACTTGTTGGGGGGCATTGCATTGGGGTTGATCCGTATTATCTTACACATAAAGCTAAACAGATGGGTTATATGCCAAACCTTATACTAAATGCCAGAGAGCTAAACGACGGTATGGGAAAACTCATAGCTGAAAAAACCGTTAAGTTTATGGTAAAAGAGGATAAAAAGATAAAAAATTCAAATATCTTGGTGCTTGGAGTAACATTTAAAGAGAACTGTCCAGATATGAGAAATACAAAAGTGATAGATATTATTAATGAACTAAAAGATTATGGATGTAATGTAGATGTATATGACTACTGGGTAGATGAGAGCGATAAAAAAACTAAAAAACATATACCTTTTATAGATGAACTACCGTTAAACTCAAAAAAATATGATGCCATAGTTGTTGCTGTAGCTCATGATAAGTTTAAAGAGATAACAAAAGAAGAGTATGAAAGTATCTCTAACGGTAAACCGATCATAATAGATGTAAAAGGGATAGTAGATGATCCTACTTGGAGGTTATGATGATTAAGGCAGAACGATTTTGAAAGGATTGACTATGAAAGATAATATAAAAAATTTTGCGCTTATAGGAGCATCTGGATATATAGCACCAAGGCATATGAAAGCTATAAAAGAAACTCGGAATAATCTTGTTGCAGCGTTCGACCCATACGACGGTATAGGGATAATGGATAGTCATTTTCCTGAGGCTGAGTTTTTTACGGAACTTGAAAGATTTGAAGATTATTTAGAGAAGTTTAGAAGAACAAATAGTCTGGATTATATAGGGATAATGAGTCCTAACTATCTTCACAAAAGCCATATAAGGTTAGCACTTAAATATGGTGCTAATGCAATCTGTGAAAAACCTCTTGTTTTAAATCCTGAAGATATAGATGAATTGAAAATTATCGAACAAGAAACCGGTAAAAAAGTTTATAATATCTTACAGCTTAGACTGCATCCTTCTATTATCGCTCTTAAAAAAAAGGTTCAAAAAGAATTGCAGGAAAATCCTGAAAAAGTTTACGATATAGATTTGACATACCTAACGAGTCGAGGTAAATGGTATTTTGAAAGCTGGAAAGGTAAAGAGGAGAAATCCGGCGGTATAGCTTCAAATATAGGTGTGCATTTTTACGATATGCTTGTATGGATATTTGGTGAGGTGCAGGAAAATATAGTTCACATTAAAACACCGTTTGCAAATGCCGGATATTTCAAACTAAAAAATGCAAATGTCAGATGGTTTTTAAGTGTCAAGTATGACTATATTCCAGAGGAGATAAAAGCTCAGGGATTAAGAACTTACCGTTCTATCACTGTAAATGGTGAAGAGATAGAGTTTAGCGGTGGATTTACCGATTTGCACACTCGAAGCTATGAAGATATCTTAAACGGCGGTGGATTTGGTTTAGATGAAGCATATGGAAGTATAGAAACAGTTTCGACGATTAGAAATCTACCGGCTCAAGGACTTGTCGGTGAATATCATCCGTTTTGTAAAAAGGTAGAAGGTTGAAGGTAGAAGGGAGAAGGAATAGTTATAGAGATTTAATTGTTTGGGAAAAAAGTATGGCTCTTTGTGAAGAAGTGTATTTTTTAACTAAAAGCTTTCCAAAGGAAGAGGTTTATGGTTTAACTTCTCAAATAAGAAGATGCGTTGTCTCTATTCCAAGCAACATAGCTGAAGGCAAAGGAAGAAATAGTGATAAAGAATTTACAAGATTTTTACAAATTTCATTGGGTTCTTTGTATGAACTTCAAACGCAATTGGAACTTGCACTGAAATTGGGTTTTACTGAAGATATTAGCAATGCTTTAGATATATCGATAGAAATAGAAAAGATGCTAAACACTTTAATAACCAAAAAAGGAGGAAGATTATGATCCCTTCATCCTTCTACCTTCATCCTTCTTCCTTCATTGATGATAATGTTTCAATAGGAGAAAACACCAAAATATGGCATTTTTGCCATATACTTTCAAACACTACCATAGGTAAAAACTGTTCATTTGGGCAAAACTGTGTCATAGGTCCAAATGTAAAAATAGGTGATGGGGTTAAAGTTCAAAATAATATATCTATATATGATGGAGTAGAGATAGAGGATGATGTGTTTTTAGGACCATCAATGGTTTTTACAAATGTTATAAATCCGAGAGCTTTTATACAAAGAAAAGACGAATTTAAAAAAACACTGCTCAAAAAAGGCTGCTCTATAGGAGCAAACGCTACAATAGTGTGTGGTGTAACTATAGGTAGATATGCACTTATAGGAGCAGGAGCAGTTGTAAATAAAAATGTGCCGGATTTTGCACTTATGGTAGGAGTGCCTGCTAAGCAGATTGGCTGGGTGGGTATAAGTGGTAATACTCTAAAATTTAAAGATAATATAGCCGAAGATAGGTTTGCAACTTATATATTAGAAAACAATGAATTAAAAGTGATAAAAAAATGAAGATAGATTTCGCAAATTTAAGATACCAACATGAGCTATATAAAGATGAAATAGAAGCAGCAATTTTAAAAGTTGCAAGAAATTGTAACTTTATAATGGGAGATGAAGTTAGAGAATTAGAAGAGAATTTATGTAAATTCACAGATGCAAAAAATGCTATAACCTGCTCTAGTGGAACAGATGCCTTGCTTCTTGCTATGATGGCTTTGGATATAAAGCCTGGTGATGAAATCATAACTACACCCTTTACATTTATAGCAACAGCGGAAACTATAGCTTTACTTGGTGCTAAACCGGTTTTTGTAGATATAGATGAGAAAACTTATAATATAGATGTAACTAAAATAGAAGGAAAGATAACACCAAAAACAAAAGCTATAATAGCAGTTAGTTTATACGGTCAACCTTGTGATTTAGAGAAATTAAATGCTATTACTAAAAACTATCAACTATCACTAATTATAGATGGTGCCCAATCTTTCGGTGCTACCTATAAAGGTAAAAGTGAAGTTCACTACTGCGACATTTATACAACAAGCTTTTTTCCTGCAAAGCCTCTTGGATGTTACGGAGATGGTGGAGCGGTTTTAGCAAATAATGATAAATTTGCTCAAAAGATGAAAATGCTAAGAATCCATGGACAAAATAAAAGATACCATCACAAGTATATAGGACTTGGAGCAAGACTAGATACTATTCAAGCTGCTATTTTAAATGTAAAACTTAAACATTATAAGGAAGATTTGGCTCTTAGGCAAGAGGTGGCGAAAAAGTATAGTGTGAGTTTGAGTGATGAGTGTGAGAAGAAAGAGATAATCACACCTACACTGATACCTCACACCACCTCTGCTTGGGCTCAATATTCAATAAGGGTGAAGGAAGAAGGAAAAAGGGAGAAGTTACAAGAAAAATTAAAAGAAGCCGGCATTCCAACCGCAATCCACTACCCAATGCCACTACATCTTCAAGAGTGTTTTGCTTATCTTGGATATGGTAAAGGTGATTTTCCAATTGCAGAAAAAGTTAGTGAAGAAATTATGAGTTTGCCGATGAATCCGTATCTAAGTGATGAAGAGATAAGTTATATCGTAGGACAATTATAATTGATTAGCAAACTAAAATCGGAATTTAGCCGTAATGTTTTAACACTAATGACTGGAGCAACTATAGCTCAAGCAATTCCTATTGCGATTAGTCCAATTTTAACTAGGCTTTATACACCTGAGGATTTTGGAGTTGTAGCTTTATTTTTAGCAATCGCATCTATTTTTGGAAGTATTGCCAATGGTAGGTATGAACTTGCTATAATGCTTCCTAAAAAAGATGAAGATGCTATAAATATATTTGCATTAGGGTTTATTATAAATTTATTTATCACTTTTATAT
>WFOM01000202.1 GCA_015488075.1 Helicobacteraceae bacterium
GTTGTAAGATGTTTGTTTAAAAATATTTCACATGCTTTTTGTAAAAGGCTTGATTTGCATTCAACCGCTATTTTCATATAAAACTCTCCAAAGTAAATCTCAAATCTTCATCTATATCCTGATTCAGCAGCCAGTTTATATAACCTTTGTCAAAATCTGCTACCTCTTCTATGTATCTGTCTTTATATTTGCCAAACATAAATTTTTTGACAAGTACAGGTTTTTTTGAAAGTTCCTTCATCTCTTCTTCTGAAGATATTTCAAGCAGATAATTATACAAAAGTTTTAAAACAATGACATCAGATTTTGCATTGTGAGGGATAATCTGGTTTTGGTCATAGAGTTTTAAAATCTCTTTTTCTTTTTTATATAGTTTGAGCTCATATCTTAAAAAATTGAGCGAATAGCTTTCTAAGTCATCTATAAGATGCCTGGTTACTCTTAGAGTGTCTATAAAATCTCCGTCAAAATCAAATCCGCTTTTAACAAGCATAGATATATCAAAATCAAAGTTGTGTGAAACAAGTGTCGCATTTTTATTTTGTTGTAAAAATTTATAAGGCTTTGAATCTTTAAGTTTTGGAGAGTTTTTTATCATATCGTTTGTTATGTTGTGAACCGCAGAAGCTAAGGGCGGGATTTTTTTACCTTCGTTTATAAGCGAATACAAAAGCATATCATCAGACAAAGTGGCTATAGAGCAGATTTTATCGTTATCGTCTGTTCCGGTTGTTTCCAAATCCAAAAAAATCAGCATCTTCTTACTTTTACTTTTTTGCATCTGTGCGGCATTATAAAAAGTATGAGATATACATTTAAAATCACTATGGAAATGAGTATATATATGTTAAACCATTGTGACATAGATGTAAATCCAAAAACAAATCTTGCAACTATAGATACCATAAGAACCGCAACGGCACTAAGCCATATAAGGGCAAACAAAAATTTTCTGAAAACTTTTACAAGTTCGCTGAATGTAACATCAATCTCCTCATCTCCCTTACAGTTTAAAAGAACAAAGTTGTAGTTATCTGTGCATACATAAAATATGTGTTTGAATGCCAAAAAGATTGAGATTAGAAAGGAGATGTTAAATACAATGTAAAAGTTGATTTTAAAAACTGTTTTTAGTGCATCCAAAACTTCTTCATTTAAACTTGGGAAGCCTTTTTTGATATACACAAAAAGTGTAAGAAAAAAATCCAAAAAAAGTGAAACGGCAACTGTGTAAACACCTAAAAACACTATCCATCTAAGCCATATAAGACTATAAAACTTTATCATTTAACTTACCTAAAAGATCGCTGTGGTTTTGAAGATTTCTGAAACTTTTTTCAAATCTGTATCTTATAACAAATTCACAAACCTTGTAAAGAACTTCCTTGTTGAGGTTGTCAACCCTCCCGTAATATGCCAAAGAGATGTTTTTTGATTTTTCGTTCTCTTTTTTTACGGCTATAAGCTGAAAATATTTTTTAGGATATATCTCCAAAAAATTTTCACTGTTTAGACTCACACCTGAGAGGTTTAGTGCTTTAAATTCAAAAAATTCGTTTAACGAGTTTAGTTTTTTGTCAAATCCGAGCTCAAAAAAAAGTTTTTTAAGTTTTTTGAGATTGTATTCTCTTTTTGTTTCGAGTCCGGAGAGATGAGTGCTTAGTTTTTCCAATCTTTGTGCTAAATTATCCATAGGTGAATTTTATCAAAAATTAGATATAATTTCGATAAAAAACAGGTGCAAATGGATTATTTAAAGATAGAAGGGCCGGTTTATCTGGAAGGAAGCATAGATATAAGCGGTGCAAAAAATGCGGCACTTCCTCTGATAGCTTCGACAATACTTGCAAAAGATGATGTGTGCATATCAAATGTTCCAGAAGTTGTAGATATAAAAACACTTTTAAAACTTCTTGGAAATCTCGGTGCGGAATTTGAACTGAAAAACAATCAGGTAAATATAAATACATCAACTATCACAAAAACAACAGCTACTTACGATATAGTCCGAACCATGAGGGCATCTATACTTGTTCTTGGTCCCATACTTGCAAGGTTTGGACACTGTGAAGTAAGTCTTCCCGGCGGATGTGCCATAGGGCAAAGACCGATAGATTTGCATTTAAAAGCATTGGAGCAAATGGGTGCAAACATATCTATAGAATCCGGATATGTAAAAGCAACCGCCAAAGACGGTTTAAAAGGTGCAGATATCATCTTTGACAAAATTACGGTAACTGGAACTGCAAATGTTGTAATGGCTGCTGCTTTGGCAAAAGGCAAAACAACCATTACAAATGCGGCAAGAGAGCCTGAAGTTGTTCAACTTTGTGAGGTTTTAAACCAAAACGGTGTAAATATAAAAGGTATAGGCACATCTGTTTTGGAGATAGAAGGACGAAACAAAGAGCTTGTAGAGATAAAACCGTTTGGTATAATCCCGGACAGAATTGAAGCCGGAACATATCTTTGTGCGGCGGCAATCACAAACTCTACTTTGACACTTAATAATGTATGCACAAAGCATCTGGGCTCAGTTACGGCAAAGCTTGAAGAGATGGGATTTGGCATAGAAGACAATCAAGAAAGTATAACTATAAAACCTGCCAAAGTTATAAAACCTGTTAGAATTGTTACTCAGGAGTATCCGGGGTTTCCTACGGATATGCAAGCACAGTTTCTGGCACTTGCGACTCAGGCTGAGGGTGCTTCTGTTATAGAAGAGAGACTTTTTGAAAACAGATTTATGCATGTTAGTGAACTCCAAAGAATGGGAGCGGACATAGCATTAAACGGAAATGTTGCAACTGTTAGCGGCAAGACACCCTTAAGCGGTGCTGATGTTATGGCAACAGACTTGAGAGCTTCAAGTGCACTGGTCTTGGCGGCACTTGTGGCAAGAGGCACAAGTAACATCCACAGGATATACCATCTTGACAGAGGTTATGACTCTTTGGAAGAAAAACTTGTAAAAGTCGGAGCAAAAATTCAAAGGCTTAAAGAAAGCATTTAATGAGTTTCGATAAAATTGTAAAAAAATTTTGATGTAAGGTTTGTTATGGTTTTAGATGTTATAGAGATTCAAAAGATACTGCCCCACAGATTTCCTTTTTTGTTAGATGATAGAGTTACACAGATAAATGAGGGTGAAAGTCTGATAGGTTATAAAAATGTGTCTATAAGCGAGCCTGTGTTTGAAGGGCATTTTCCAGGTCATCCGATATACCCTGGAGTTATGATACTAGAGGGTATGGCACAAGCCGGGGGCATACTTGCTTTTAAATCGATGAAAGATGTAACGGAAGAAGAGATAAAAAATAAAGTTGTTTACTTTATGTCCATAGATAAGGCAAAGTTCAGAAATCCTGTTCGTCCCGGAGACAGGTTGGAATACAGAGTAAAAGTTTTAAAACACAAAGGTAATGTATGGGTTTTGGAAGGCAAAGCATATGTTGATGATGTTTTAGCGAGTGAAGCGGAACTTAAAGCTATGATAGTGGACAAATAGGGGTGCTGTTTGAGTAAAATTTCGCCACTTGCACATATAGAAGAGGGTGCTAAAATCGGAGAAAATGTCAAGATAGGTCCGTTTTGTTATATATCTTCACAGGCAAATATAGGTGATGGAACCGTCATAGATGCACATGCCTGTATATATGGAAATACAACCATAGGGAAAAACAACCATATATTTTCACATGCCGTTTTAGGCTCTATACCGCAGGATTTAAAATATGCGGGTGAAGAGGTTGAACTTATCATAGGTAATAACAACAAGATAAGGGAATTTACACTTTTTAACCCCGGAACAAAAGGTGGCGGAAGCAAAACCATTATAGGAAACAACAACCTTTTTATGGGGTATGTCCATCTGGGGCATGATGTTATTATAGGCAACAACTGCATTTTGGCAAATGCCGCTACACTTGCCGGTCATGTTGAACTAGGAGATTATGTAGTAATAGGCGGTATGACTCCCGTTCATCAGTTTGTTCATATAGGGGACTATGCTATGATAGCCGGAGCCTCGGCACTTGCACAGGATGTTCCTCCATATTGTATGGCAGAGGGGAATCGTGCAGTTATAAGAGGTCTTAATCTTACGGGGCTTAGACGAAATATTGAAAGAAAAGATATAGATGAACTCAAATCTGCTTACAGATTTATATTTGAATCAGGTTTTGCAATAAAAGAGCAGGCAACCAAACTTTTGGAAGAGACATCCAACTACCATGTAAAAAACTTTTGCAACTTTATAATAAAAACAAAAAGAGGTATACCTTTTGAAAGGAAAAATGTATGATACACAGAAAGTGTAGTTTCTGCGGTAAGAGTGAAAGTGAAACAAATCCGGTGATATCCGGAAAAACTCCAAATGTTTATATATGTAAGTATTGTGTTCTATCAGCTTACAAGATAATGTTTGGAGATGACAAGGAGCAAAAAGAAAAAAACAAAGAGCTTCTCTCTGCAACTGCAGAACTTATGACTCCAAAAGAACTTGACAGATTTTTGGGCGAATACATCATAGGACAGGAGAGGGCAAGAAAGCTTTTGAGTGTTGCCGTTTACAACCATTACAAAAGAATTTTCAAAAGTGAAGTTATAGAAGACGACACAGAAATACAAAAGTCAAATGTTTTGCTTATAGGACCTACAGGAAGCGGTAAAACACTACTTGCACAAACTATAGCAAAGATTTTAAATGTTCCTATAGCCATTGCCGATGCCACAAGTCTGACAGAGGCAGGATATGTGGGTGAGGATGTTGAGAATGTTTTAGTAAAACTTCTTCAAGCGGCAGACGGTGATATAAAAAGAGCTGAACAAGGGATACTTTTTATAGATGAGATAGACAAAATCTCAAGACTAGGTGAAAATCGCTCTATCACTAGAGATGTAAGTGGTGAAGGTGTGCAACAAGCACTTTTAAAGATAGTAGAAGGTTCAAAAGTAAATATCCCTCCAAAAGGTGGCAGAAAACATCCAAACCAGGATTTTACCGTTATAGATACATCAAATATACTCTTTATATGCGGCGGTGCATTTGACGGACTTGAAGAGATACTAAAAAGAAGAGTTGGTAAAAATGTTTTGGGCTTTACACATGATAAAAAAGACAATGAAGAAAAAGTTGACTTTTCACTGGTTGAGCCGGATGATCTTGTAGCTTACGGGCTTATACCTGAACTTGTAGGAAGGCTTCCTGTTATAGCTTCACTTCATGAGATAAGTGAAGATGATATGGTAAGAATCCTTACAGAGCCTAAAAATGCACTCACCAAACAGTATAAAAAGCTTTTTGCCATAGATAATGTTGAGCTTGTTTTTGAGGAAGAAGCATTAAGAGCCATAGCCAAAAAAGCAATAAAAAGAAAAACAGGTGCAAGAGGTCTAAGGGCAATAATGGAAGAGGCTATGATAGATATAATGTATGAGCTTCCGGAATACAAAGGTTATGAAGTGATCATAACTCCTGAAGTTATAAATGAAGGTTCAAAACCTCTTTTTGTAAAAAAACAAAATGTAGCATAAAGGCTGGAAATGATACTAAACAAAATAATAGGTTTTTTTTCAAGTGATTTGTCTATAGATTTGGGAACGGCAAATACCATAGTCATAGCAAAAGGAAAAGGTATAATCATAAATGAGCCCTCAGTTGTAGCTGTCAAACAGGAAAAATACGGTCAGCAAAGGGTTTTGGCAGTAGGACATGAAGCTAAAGAGATGGTAGGTAAAACTCCCGGCAACATAAAAGCTATAAGACCGATGAAAGATGGAGTTATAGCTGACTTTGACATGACTGAGAAGATGATAAGAAAATTTATCGAAAAAGCCCACGGAAGAAGTTCTCTTATAAGTCCAAGGATAATTATATGTGTTCCTTACGGTCTTACACAGGTTGAGAGAAAAGCTGTCAGAGAGTCTGCTCTTAGTGCAGGTGCAAGAGAGGTTTACCTTATAGAAGAGCCGATGGCTGCAGCTATAGGTGCAGGTATAGACATAAGAGAGCCAAAAGGTAACCTGGTAGTTGACATAGGCGGTGGAACTACAGAGATAGGTGTTGTGTCTCTTGGCGGTCTTGTTTTGTCAAAATCTATAAGAACCGCAGGTGACAAGCTTGACAAGTCGATAGTTGACTATGTAAAGAAAAACTACAACCTTCTAATAGGTGACAGAACTGCAGAAGAGATAAAAATAAATATAGGAACAGCAGTGCCTATGGAAGAAAATCTTACCATGGTTGTAAACGGAAGAGACCAGGTAGAAGGTCTTTTAAGCTCTATTGAACTTACCAGCGAAGATGCAAGAGAGGCTATGAAAGAGCCTTTAAAAGAGATAGCAGAAGCACTAAAAGAGGTGCTTGAAGATATGCCGCCTGATCTTTCGGGTGATATTGTTAACAACGGTATCATTTTAACAGGCGGTGGAGCTCTTATAAGACATCTTGACAAATATATATCTGATATTGTAAAAATACCTGCATATATAGCAGATGAGCCTCTTTTGGCGGTTGCAAGAGGAACTGGAAAAGCATTAGAGGAGATAGACCTTCTTCAAGATTTAAGCGATAATGAATAAAAAAAATCTCCTTTTTGCTGTAGGAATAATGGCACTTTTATACAGTGCTGTTAACTTTTCAAATCCACTCCAACAACCTCTAAACAAAGGATTAAACAAAATAAAACTTACATATCAGGATATACTCTCAACTATAAGATTTAACCTTGATATATATTTTTTTCAGGCTGATGAAATAAAACGGCTAAAAAGTGAAGTAAAATATCTAAAAAAAGTAAAAGTTGAACTGATAAACTACAAAGAAAATCTTAAAGATTTAAAAGATTTGTGCCAGTATGATTACAAAAACATAGACAAAAAAACTCTTCAGACGGTAAAAGTTATATCATATCAGAGATTTGGTGATACATACAGACTGTGGATAGATGTAAAAGATTACAATTCGTCAAAAGTATATGGGTTAATTTATCATGACATGGTTGCCGGTATAGTTGTAAACAAAAACTCTATGCCGCTTGCACTTTTAAACAAAGATATAAAAAGCTCTTATGCCGTTTTTGTAGGAAAAGACAATGCACCGGCCATAGTTCACGGAAACAACGACAGGTTTTTAATAGCTACATATATACCAATGTGGTATAATATAAAAACCGGTGATGAGGTTGTAACAAGCGGATTGGATAATGTTTTTTTTAGAGGGCTGAGAGTAGGAAGAGTTGTAAGTGTATCCTCCTCACAAGGATATAAAAGTGCCAAAATCGTTCCTTATTTTGACAGGGATGATGTAGATTATTTTTATATGATAAAGAGATGATGTTATGAAAAAGATATTGATGCTTCTTGGTTTGTTTGGTTTTTTGTTTTCTGAGGATTTGTATCTTGGTATAGGGCCGTATTTTCAGACACAGCCGTATAAAGGTGCAAAACCGCTTTATGTTCCTTCTCCTGTTATTTTTTTTGACAACGGTTATGTTTATGCCAGATGGAGCAGGTTTGGAGCATATTTTTACGGCAAAAAAGGCAAGGAGATTTCATGGGCATTTTCTGTAACAGCTCAGCCAAGACCAAACGGATATAAGCCTGGTGACAGCAAAGAGTTAAACGGACTTGATGAAAAAAAGACATCTCTTGAAGCGGGTCTTGCATACAGTATATTTGACAAGAAAAAAAACAGTATAAAGTATTTTGAATTTATGGCGCTTACCGATGTTCTTGGCAGATATGACTCTTATATATTAAAAGGTGAAGGCGGTATAGTCTTAAAATACAACAAACTAAGTTTTACACCGAGTTTTGTTTTTGTATATGAAAGCCAAAAATTTACAAACTACTACTATGGCATTAGCAACGAAGAAGCAGCCAGAACAAGCTATAATGAGTATAGAGGAAGCGGTGGAGTAAGATTTGCCATACAGGCATATCTGAATTATGATATAACAGAAAAATGGTCTGCTTTTTTCAATCTTAGAGTTGATAGACTTACAAATGATGCCAAAAACTCACCTATAACAGATACTGCATATATGTATAGCGGACTGGCTTCAATTCTTTATAAGTTTGAGATTTGAGGGATTAGGGATGAGGGTTGAGGGTTGAGAAAATATAGCTTCAAGTCCAAAAAGCCACAAGGTGGCGTGGGCACTCCGTGTGGATAACGGAAAACAGACAACGGAAAACGTAATTAGGATTTAGGTTTGAGGATTGAGATAGGATTTATCTTTTAATAAGTGGTTTTTTTATATAATTACAAAATTTGTAAAAACACAAACCAAAAGGTTATCAATGCCAAAAAGAACAGATATACAAACAATTTTACTGATAGGTTCGGGTCCAATTATAATAGGCCAGGCATGCGAGTTTGACTACAGTGGAACACAGGCGGTAAAAACACTAAAAGAGCTTGGATACAGAGTTGTTTTGGTGAACTCAAACCCTGCTACTATCATGACAGACCCTGAGTTTGCAGACAGAACATATATAGAGCCTATAAAAGAGGAAGTTATAGCAAAGATAATAGAAAAAGAGAATGTAGATGCCATACTTCCTACTATGGGTGGTCAAACCGCTTTAAATGTTGCTATGAGTATGTATGAGAAAGGTTTGCTAAAAGGCATTGAATTTTTGGGAGCAAACCCGGAAGCGATAAAAAAAGGTGAAGACAGAAGCGAGTTTAAAGCGGCTATGCAAAAACTTGGTATGGATTTGCCTTTTTCAAAATATGCATACAACCTTGATGAAGCTGTTGAGGCTGCAAAGGAGATAGGTTTTCCTTTGATTATAAGAGCTTCATTTACTTTGGCAGGTGGCGGAAGCGGTGTTGCTTACAACATGGATGAGTTTAAAGAGCTTGCAAAAAGAGGTCTTGATGAATCACCTGTGAGTGAGATACTGATAGAAGAGTCTCTTCTTGGCTGGAAAGAGTATGAGATGGAAGTTATCAGAGATAAAAACGATAACTGCATCATAGTTTGCTCTATAGAAAACCTTGATCCTATGGGTGTTCATACAGGTGACAGCATAACTATAGCTCCTGCACTAACTCTAACAGATAAAGAGTATCAGAGGATGAGAGATGCCTCATTTGCGATACTTAGAGAGATAGGTGTAGATACCGGCGGAAGCAATGTTCAGTTTGCTTTGAATCCAAAAACAGGAAGGATGATAGTAATAGAGATGAATCCAAGGGTATCTCGCTCATCCGCTCTTGCATCAAAAGCTACAGGATATCCTATAGCAAAAGTGGCAACTTTACTTGCAGTCGGTTTCACACTTGATGAGATAAAAAACGATATAACAGGAACTCCTGCAAGTTTTGAACCGGTAATAGACTATATTGTTACAAAAGTGCCTAGATTTACATTTGAAAAATTCCCAGAAGCAGGCTCAACTCTTACTACCAGCATGAAATCTGTCGGTGAAGTTATGGCAATAGGCAGAACTTTTAAAGAATCAATTCAAAAAGCACTTTGTTCACTTGAGACAGGTTTGGAAGGTTTTGATGAGGTTATCGGTGATGATGATTTTATAAAGCATGAGATAAGAAGACCAAACGCAAACAGAATTTTATATGTAGCTGAAGGGTTTAGAAGAGGGTTTGATTTAGAAGAGATTTATGAGATGAGCAAAATCGATAGATGGTTTTTGTATCAGATAGAAGAGCTTGTAGAAAAAGAGAAAACCATCACAAAAGAGATACTAAAAGATGAAGAAATTTTCAGAGAGATAAAAGCAGAAGGTTTTTCTGACAGTAAAATAGCATATCTTGTTTCAAAAAACTCAAACATTACGATAACAGAAAACTATGTATACAATGCAAGAAAAGAGCTTGGCATATCTTTGGAATACAACGAAGTAGATACCTGTGCGGCTGAGTTTAAAGCTCTTACACCATACCTTTATTCAACTACAAACATTACAAAAATCCCTTATAAAAAAAGAGAATCAAATAAAGAAAAAGTTCTTATAATAGGTGGAGGACCAAACAGAATAGGACAGGGTATAGAGTTTGACTACTGCTGTGTTCATGCATCTTTTGCACTCAAAGAGATGGGTGTTGAAACCATTATGTATAACTGCAACCCTGAAACTGTTTCAACAGATTATGATACTTCTGATGTGCTTTACTTTGAGCCTATAGATTTTGAAAGGGTCAGAGAAGTTATAGAAGCTGAAAATCCGGATGGTATTATAGTTCATTTCGGCGGTCAGACTCCTTTGAAATTGGCAAACAGGATAGATGATATCGGTGGGAAGATTATAGGAACAAGTGCGAGTGTGATTGACCTTGCAGAAGACAGAGAAAAATTTGCAGAGTTTATAAACAAAATCGGTCTTAAACAGCCTGCAAACGGTATGGCTAGAACAAAAGAAGAATCTTACCTTATAGCAAAAGAACTGGGGTATCCCGTGCTTGTTCGCCCTTCTTATGTGCTTGGCGGAAGGGGAATGAGGATAGTTTACAGTGAAGATGAGCTAAAAGAGTATATAGAGATAGCAGTTTCCGTAAGCAATGATGCACCTGTTTTGATAGATAAGTTTTTAGACCAGGCAGTTGAGCTTGATGTGGATGCCATAAGCGATACAAAAAATGTTTATATAGGCTCTATCATGCAACATATAGAAGAAGCAGGTATCCATTCGGGTGATAGTGCATGTATGTTGCCGCCTGTAAATTTGGATAAAAAAATCATAAAAGACATAGAAACTTTTACCAAAAAGATAGCTTTGGGCCTTGGTGTAAGAGGGCTGATGAATGTTCAGTATGCCATATACAACGGTGAGATTTATCTTATAGAAGTAAATCCAAGAGCAAGCAGAACGGTTCCTTTTGTTTCAAAAGCTACCGGTATGCCGCTTGCCAAAGTTGCAACAAGAGTTATGATGGGTGAGAGTTTAGTTGAATCGTTAAAATTTTATGACAAGTTTGATGTCTTGGATTTTGACGGTGAGGTTTACAAACCGAAACTAAAAAATCACATTTCGGTAAAAGAAGCGGTTTTTCCGTTTAACAAACTATACGGTGCAGATTTGGTGCTTAGTCCCGAGATGAAGTCAACCGGTGAAGTTATGGGAGTTAGTTCAAATTTCGGAACAAGCTTTGCCAAAAGCCAGATTTCTGCAGGAAACCATATAGCAGAGGAAGGAACATGCTTTTTAAGTTTTATAGACAACGACAAAAAAGCCGGTGTTGAGATAGCAAGGGGTCTTAAAGAGCTTGGATTCAGGCTTGTGGCAACAAAAGGAACGGCAAAAGCGATAAATGAAGCCGGAATAGAGTGTGAAGTGGTGTTAAAGATAAGTGAGGGAAGACCAAATATAGAAGATATGATGAAAAATGACGAGATAGCAATGGCAATCAACACTTCAGACAACAATACAAGCAAAAAAGATGCTGTTGCGATAAGACAGGAGGTTTTAAAAAGAAACATACCTTACTTCACAACCATTGCAGCAGCAAAAGCAGCCATAGAAGCTTTAAATATTATGAAAACCACTCCTTGGAGCGATCCTAATGCACTTCAGGATTTGCTTGCATAAATCATGATAATACTTACACAAACCGACACAACAGTCGGTTTTTTATCCAAAGATGAAGAAAAACTGGCAAAAGCAAAAGATAGAACTCCATCTAAACCTTTTTTAAAAAATTTTGAAGATTTTAAAACTCTAAAAAAATACAAAAGAGTCTTTCAAAA
>WFOM01000203.1 GCA_015488075.1 Helicobacteraceae bacterium
AAACTGTTAAGTTATTTAACACATACCCTATAACTTCGGTTCCGTCATTTTCATAATAGTTTGGAAGTTCATCAAAATCTATCGATTTAAACCCTTTGTTTTGTGGAAGTTCTTTTGTGTATTCTATGGTAAGTTCAGCTTTCAGTCCGAGTTCGTTTGCTATGTCGTTTAGCACATACCCTTTGTATGGAACTGCCTGGTTTGTAGGTTTTACTCTTTTGTTTATACTTGTAAGTGTTCCTTCTTGTTGGTTGATAGCCGGCATATCCAAGTCACCATCCCCTAAAGCACTCAAAGTAAAATCACCTTTAACATTGTATCCTATTGTGAATGAGCCTCTCTCATCATCCAAATCATTTATAAGTGCAACACCTAGTGTGTTTGAAAGAGGTGGGATTATAACAAGTTCAAAATCAGTGTATTTTTCAACCAAAGCTGTAAGTCTTGCCAGATTTTTTGAGTTTGGATGTGTATAGAAATCTGGTCCAACGATTATAGAAAACTTATCTTTTTTCTTAAGTTGTTTCTCTAAATCCTCCATAAATTTTTCACCTGCACCTACCATCTCCAAAAGTGCATTTTTATCTACTTCAACCTCTTTTTCTATGGTTTTTGAAACCATTTTGGTTTGTTCCTCTTCAACTTCTATCTCGTTTCCGTCTTCATCTTCTTTTACAACTTTTACAACTTCGGTTACTTTTTCTTTTACCGTTTCGGTTATCGTTACAATCTCTTTTGAGTGAAAACCATCAAGATACTCTACTATATCTTTTGGCATCTTTTCTTTGTCACCGAAAAGATCAAGCACAAGATACATTACGGCTTCTTCTTGAAGCGGTTTGTGATAAACGGTTATGATGTTTTTCCCAAGACCTTCTATAACAGGGTCTTTTACAGGGTGGAAGTATATACCTGCACCCTTGTTCATCTTCATAGAGTTGTTAAGTGCATATCTTGCATTTGGATTGTCTGTTTTTATAGCCGTTCCTACAGATATGACAAAATTTGAGTTGTGAACCTCTTCAAGGTCACTTCCCCAAAGCATTGTGCCGCTTATCTCAGAGTAGTTTTTCAAGAAATCCTGAAATGCTTTTGCTTCTTTGTTAACAAGTTTGTAACCGTATTTCTCTTTTAATTTTTGAAGTATCAGTGCCTCTTCATTTGTTATGGTTGAAGTAAATTCTATAGTATCGGCTTTTTTAAATGCCTCTATGGCATTTTTAAATGCTGTTTCATCTTTTCCTTCAACCCTGTTTTGATAATCATAACCGTATCTTCCGGCTCCGCAGAGTGAAACATAGTTCCACTCATTTGTAACTCTATATATTTTTGGTTCATCAGATTCAAGTGAAGTGTGTTTTACATCATAATATATCTGACACCCTGCACTACAATGTCCACAAGTAGCAGGAACTCTCTCACACTCCCAAGCGTTTGTCGTATAGATATAGTGAGTATCAACCAATGCGCCAACCGGACAAACCGCCGCACACTCACCACAGCTTGTGCAGTCAAGCATCTCTCCGCCTGCAGTAAGACCGATGATGGACTTGTTAAGCTTGTTCCACATTGCATAGGCATCTTTTGGCATGCTTTCTTTATACTCTTTGTCAAGCGGATCTCCACCTCTTGGAACAGTTTTTAGCGATGTGTCGCCTATCATATCTTTACATACGGTTACACATCTTTCACAAACTATACAAAGACCCGGATCGTAATGTAAATGCCCCCAGTCTTTTGAAGGTCTATCTATATCTTTGATGGCATAGCTTTGTGAATCAACTTCCATCTCCAGAGTATAGTTTTGAAGCTCACACTCACCGCTTTGGTCACAAACACCGCATTGTAATGGATGGTTTACATCGTAAACCTCCATTATGGCTCTTCTTTCCTGCTCTATATTTGGAGTAGAAGTTACTATCTCCATACCGTCTTTGCTCTTTGCATTACAAGCATAAACCTGCTTGCCGTCAGCTTCTACAAGACAAAGCCTACAAGCAAGTGTCGGACTACATCTTGTTAGATAACAAATAGCAGGTATAAAGATACCGTTGGCTCTTGCGGCATTTAATACATACTCACCCTCTTTGGTTTGTATCTCTTTGCCGTCTATTTTTATAGTTATCTTACTCATTGCTCCACTCTTTCTAGTTTAGTTTTTTTAAACCTATACGAATTTACTTCAAAATCAAGATCAAAAGTCGGATTTATGCCGACTACCCCTTTTAGATCAGGATCTATCTCAAATTTTCTTTTAATCTCAACTCCGTCAATATCTACTTTAACAACATCACCGTCATTTAGTTTTGCGGCGATTGCAAACTGTTTTGATCCTCTAAGCACCGCTTCTTTTGGAAGCTGTTTTGTTTTTGCAGTATATCTATTAAACTGCAAAACAGGATTAGCATTGTAGATAACTACACCGTTGTATTCCGGCAGGTCATCTATATCATCAAGGTTTAAAGAAACATCTAAGTCTGTATCAATATCAAACTCATACCCTCTTATATCTTCACCAAGTCTTCCGTAAAAATTCTCAAGAGAGTCAAAATCAACCTCTTTAAATCCTTTAATGCTTCCAAGCTCTTTTGTCCACTCTATGGTCAGTTCTTTATTAAGACCCAATTCGTTTGCAATATCATTTAATGTATATCCGTCAAACCTTAAGGCAACATTTGTCGGAAGAACTTTTTTGTCAATGCTTACTACCGTTCCTTCTTGCTGATTTATAGCCGGAACTATCATGTCAGCATTTTCTTCCATACTTGAAATTATAAAATCCCCTTTGTCGTTATAACCGACAACATTGTCTAAATTTTCATCATCTTTGTCAAGTTCACAAATCTGACTTACACCTATGGTATTCATATCTTTTGGAACTATCAAAACATTTACATCACTGTATCTGTCTATAACTCCCAAAATTTTTGCTATGTTTTTTGCTTTGTCATGAGAAACAAGATCATTTCCTGCAACAAGTGTTATATTTTTAGATCTTTTAAGCCACAGACTCATAGATGCTATCTCATCTGCACCTATACTGCTTTCAGCTTCTATATACCCAAAATCAAGATTATCAAAATAGTTTTTAAGCTCATTAGGAAGCTCTTTGTTTTTTAAAAGTTCATTTGCTATAAGTGCAAGCACACCCTCTTCAGTTCCAACTTCGTATTTGCTAAACTGATTGACTACATTTTGCATCAGTTTGTCTTCTACAGGGTGAAAATACACAACTTTTGCACCTTTTTGCTTTGAAGCTGTGGTTATGGCATATCGGACTGCAGGGTTGTCGGTTGCGATCTGTGTTCCTATAACTATAACACCGTCACTGCATGATAATTCTTCAAGATTTACACTGTCTAAAGATTTGCCTGAAGTTGATGCAAAATTGTTGTAAAACTCTTTTGTCAGCCTTGCATCTTCGTTAAAAAGCTTAAATCCAAACTTCTCTTTGAGTTTTTGAAGTATTAAAGCTTCTTCATTTGTTATAATCGATGAAAACCTAACCGCTTTTGCATTTTTTAATGCATCAACAGCTTTGTTAAAATCTTCATCTTTGTTCTTTCTTGGTTTTATATAAAAATCAAATCCGAATCTGCCGGCACCGCAAAGGTTTTTATATTCGTAATTGTTTTTTACTCTGTAAATTTTGTCTTCGTTGCTTTCTAAAGAGGTATGTTTTACATCATACTCCAAAGAACAACCTGCACTGCAGTGTGCACAGATGGCAGGGACTCTTCTAAGCTCCCATGCATTTGAAGTGTATTTAAAATCACTGCTGACAAGTGCACCGACAGGACATACCGCTATACATTCACCGCAGAATGTGCAGTCAAGTGTATCAGAATTTTTAGGAATTATTGTTGAATTGTATCCACCAAAATATATCTCTATAGCATCATCACCTATAACTTCGTTACAAACATGAACACACTTTTCACAAAGTATGCAAAGTGACGGGTCATAATCTATAAGATTCCAGTGTTTTACATATCTTTTTTGCTCTTTTGCACTGAAATTTTGTGTATCTACACCAAACTCCAATGTTTTGTTTTGCAAATCACACTCACCGCTTTTGTCACAAACACCGCACTCAAGAGGATGGTTGACATCATAAAGTTTCATGATGTTAACTCTTTCATTATGAAGTTTTTGGGAATTTGTAGTAACTTTTATCCCCGGAGTCGGTGGTGTATTACAACTAAGAACAAATCCGTCGGCACCTTCAACTTCAACCGAGCAAAGTCTGCATGATGCACAAGGTGTTGTTTTTGACACATAACACATTGTCGGTATATAGATACCGTATCTTCTTGCAACTTCAAGGATAGTTTCACCTTTTTGAGCTTTAACAGTGATACCGTCTATACTAAACTCTATCATCACCCATTCTCCTTAAGTTGCAACCATTGCTATATAATAACATCTCATACATCGCTCAGCTTCGGCTATGGCTTCTTCCTGTGTAAAGCCGAGATTTACCTCGCGATTGTTTGTTTTTCTTATCTCTACATCAAGTTTTTCGCTTACAGCTCTTGGAAGTCCGGGAAGCCATCCTGTTACTTTTTCGTTTTTGTCGTAAACTTTCAGCTTTCTTAAATGATCTTCCATTATCTCTTCATCTGTAAGTGTTATCTCACCTGTTTGAACATATCTTGATATAACTGAAGCTGCCCTTTTTGCCTGTCCGACTGCATTTACTATAGTCATAGGACCGTATTCACAGTCTCCTGCGGCAAAAACACCTTTTCTTGATGTCATATAGTCTCTACCGTTTGTTTTGAGTGTTGCCCATGATGTCATCTCAAGATCCCACTCTTCAGGCAAAAAGTCAAAATTTGCACTCTGACTTACCGCAGGTATAAGATAATCACACTCAAGTTCATAGTCCGCACCTTCTATCTTCTTAAGCTGCGGTCTTCCACCGTCTGGGTCAGGTATAAGCTCAAATTTGGAAACTATCAACTTTTGTAAAACATCGTTTTCATCTGTAACTATTTTCGAAACTGCAGAGTGAAACAAAAACTCAACACCCTCTTCTACCGCTTCATGATATTCTTCATAGGTTGTGTTTCTTATGATGGTTTTTTCATCTCTTCTGTATATCATTATAACTTTTTTTGCCCCTGCTCTGACAGAACATCTGACAACATCCATAGATGTAAAACCACCACCGACACAAACTACCGTTTTTCCAGTTAGATCAACATAGTCTTTATCCAGCATCTGCTTTTGTTGTATCTCTTTTGGAACTTTGATACCGAATTTCTCATACAGGTTTATACAATCAAGGAAGTTTATGGCACCCCAGTAACCTTTTATCTCTTCTCTTTCATTTTCACATCTTACTTTTTTTGAAAGCCTTGTTCCGGTAGCTATAAGTATGGCATCATAATCTTTTTCAAACTGCCTCATCTCATCGGCGGTTACTTTGTGGTTGGTTATAAAATTAACCCCCATATCTTTGACACACTCTATATCTTTGTTGTATCTGTCAATCGGCATACGGTATTCCGGAACTCCGACAGTAACCTCACCGCCCAAAACCGGAAGCTCTTCATAAACATCTACATCTATCCCTTCAGCCGCCATATAGTATGCACCAGTAAGACCTGCAGGTCCTGCACCGATAACTGCTACTTTTTTACCTATACTCGGTTTTTTCTCCACAGGGTGAAAAAAGCCAAACCCATGGTCTGTTTCATAATCAGCCCCTAGCCTTTTTAACTCCATTATCGATATAGGCTCATCAAGGTTTGCTCTTCGACATGCATCTTCACAAGGATGTGGACAAACCCTACCGCAGGTATGAGCAAGCGGCATAGTCTGTCTTGTAGCCATTAAAGAGTCATCAAATCTCAAATCCCTGACACCCTCTATATATGCAGGTATGTCAACATGACTTGGACATTCATCCATACAAGGTGCAGTGATTTTTGCTATATAGTCAAGTTCATCCTGAGTATAGTGTTTTGAAGGCTTTTTGTTGTTTATACAGTCCAAAAAGTCATCTTCAAAATAAGTCATCAAATCCAAAATAGGATTTGGAACTGTTTTTCCTATCTCACATTTTGATGTAAGCTGCATAGATTTGGCTATCTCTTTTATATGCTCAAAATCGCTCAGCTCACCTTCGCCTCTTGCGATTTTGTCCAACATATCATATAAAATTCTGCCGCCCCATCTACCCGGTGCACATCTTCCGCATGCTTCACTGTATATCTGATACTGCGCGGCATATTCGGTTGCAAGTTTTATAACATCCACATCATCATCAAATATGCTCACACCGTCCCATCCTATAAAAGCACGGGAAGCTCTGTGCTCTTCATACTGCTCTGGCAGGTTGTATTCTGATTCTTTCCACTCATCTTTGGGCAAGCCGCGATTGTCTACAAGCTCACCCCTCCAAGTAGAAAAATATACTTTACTCAAGGCTCTGTCCTACCTTATTTTTTACAAACGATAGTCCAGTCGACTTCGTTGAATTTGAGTGAGTTGTAAAGTTCATAACCACACTCTTTTACAATATCCGCACTTCTTTGAACAGGAGTAAAATCTCCTATCTCAAACAGGAATATTGCAGCCTCGTTTGCCGGATGTTCATTTAACAAAATCTCTTTCATCCTATCATCAAAATCGTTTTTGAGATGTCTTAAATCATATCTTTTCATTATCTGTCCACCTCACCAAATACTATGTTTGTAGTTCCTATTATAGATATAACATCCGGTATATAATGACCCGGAAGCAGGTCTGTAAGTATTCCCGTATGCCAAAACGAAGGCGCTCTTAGTTTTAGTCTGTATGGATAAGGACCACCTTGTGAGTTTATATAGTATCCAAGTTCACCTTTTGGAGACTCAGTTGCTACATATACTTCACCAACAGGCGGTCTCATACCTTGAGTTACAAGCACAAAGTGCTGCATCAAAGAGTAGTTTTGTGTCATTATGTCAAGTTTTGGGGCTGATATATATTTTGGTGCATGAGCCATTAGTTCGGTTTCGCCGTCTTTTACACATTTTTCATACATATCTATACACTGATAAAGAATCTTGGCAGACTGTCTCATCTCTTCCATATAGATTCTATATCTGGCGAAGTTGTCACCCACATCACTGTATGGAACATCAAACTCAACCTCATCATAAAGTTCATAAGGCTCCTCTTTTCTTATATCCCATGCAACACCGCTTGCTCTAAGCATAGGTCCTGTGCAACCCCATGAAAGAGCCATATCTTTTGAGATAACTCCGACACCTTCCATCCTCATTCGCCAGATTCTATTCTCATCCAAAAGATCTTCATAATCTTTTATATTTTGAGGAAGTTTGTCAAGGAAATCTCTTAGTTTTTCTATAAAATCAGGTTGGATATCAAGAGGAACACCCCCTATCCTTATAGCGGCATGTGTAAGTCTTGCTCCACAATACCCCTCGATTATATCCATGAGGTATTCTCTTTCTCTAAAGGCATACAAAAAGATAGTCATTGCACCTATATCAAGTGCGGTGGTTGCAAGCCAGAAAAGGTGAGACATAAGTCTGTTTATCTCTAAAAGCATCATTCTTATAACTTTCGCACGACGAGGAACTTCCAAACCTATAAGTTTCTCTACCGCCAGTGCAAAACCGTAGTTGTTGGAACTTGATGCTATGTAGTCCATCCTGTCGGTTGTAGGCATAAACTCGTTGTATATCATGTTTTCTGCCATCTTTTCCATACCACGGTGAAGATAACCTATATCCGGATGGGCTTTTACTATCTGTTCTTGCTGAAGATGAAGCATAAGTCTTAACTGTCCGTGAGCTGACGGGTGTTGTGGACCGAAGTTGACTATAAGCTCATTATCGTTTCTATCAAAATTTATATTTTCAAAAAACGGTCTTAATCTATTTTTTACCTGCATATTCCAACCTTATCTTTGTGGATCATCTATGATTTTAGATTTTTCTTTTTTTAGTTTTTTGATCAGGAACACTCCATTGTCTTCCTGATAATCCTGAATGGTTTTAACCTCATCCTGATACTCTTCACCTTTGCTTACTTCATAACCGAGTCTTGCAAATCTGTTTGTATCGTATCTGTCTATCCTCGCTGTATCTCTTAGTTCAGGTCCTATAATCTCTCTTGCTTCTTTTCCGTATATTTTGTCTACTTCATACCATGCGGCAAACTCATCACCCGTTAGAGGGTAAGTTTTTCTAAGAGGCCA
>WFOM01000204.1 GCA_015488075.1 Helicobacteraceae bacterium
CTTTTAAATCCTCTTTCGAGTCTATCACCTTTATACTCTCATCAAGAAGTATCTCCACTATCTTTGGATGAGTGGTTTGCGAAGATGCGGCAAGCCTGAACTCTTCCTTGTGATATACAAAAACATTTTCATCTAAAACATTTAACACAAACTCTAAAAATTCAGGTTTTTCAAGTATGGTTTTTATAATGCTAAGCTCTGCCACATCTTTGTATGCCGTTTGCATGTTTGTTGTTTTGGTATTTGTTTGTTTGGAGCCTATAAGTGATGGTGAAACGGCAAGTTTTGATGCAACATAAACTTTGTATTCCTCTTGTAAAAGTTCACTCAAATTTGACAGATACTCTTTTATCTCGTTTAATGCCTTTTCTTTCTCCATAGGATTTGTTATGTTGTATTTTGGTATGCTCATATCTATAACAAACTCTATAAAAGGTTTGTGATTTTTAAAAATTTCGTTTAATTCATCTGTTTTTCCGTTATGCACCATATCTGCAGGATCCATTCCCCCTTCAAATATAACAACACCCCCTTCAAAACCGTTTTGACTGAGAAGTTTTGCGGCTTTTAGTGCCGCATTTATGCCGGCATTGTCTCCGTCATAGGAAACTATCACTTTTGCACCGGTTTTTCTAAGAAGTGGCAGATGTTGCGATGTAAGTGCCGTTCCAAGAGTTGCTACGGCATTGTCAAAACCTGCCTGATGAAGCATGATAACATCAAGATACCCTTCGGTTATAATTATCTCTTTTTTCTTAAACACGGCATCTTTTGCCAGATGAAAGCCGTATAAAAGTTTTGACTTGTTAAAAAACACGGTCTCCGGAGAATTTATATATTTTGCAGGATGGTTTGTTATGGTTCTTCCGCCAAAACCAACCAAAACCCCATTTTGTGTATATATCGGAAATGTAATCCTCTCTATAAATCTAGCATAGGCTCTGTTGCCGTCAAATCCGAGCACACCAAGTTCTATACCGTTTTTTATGTCAAAAAAGTTTTGCTTTATAAAATCGAGTGTCATATTTGAAGAGGGAGCATAACCAATCTCAAACTTTTCTATGGAACTCTCAAACACACCTCTTTGTTTAAGGTAGGACAAAGCGGTTTGGTTTTTTAAAAGAAGTTTTTGGTAAAACTCGTTTATAGATTTTAACAAATCCAGATTTTGTTTCTTTTTCCCGTCATTTTCGTATCTGAGTGTATAGTTATACTCTTTAGCAAGCTTCTCAATAGCCTCCGGATAGCTCAAATGCTCATATTCCATTACAAATTTTATACTGTCACCGCTGGCACCGCATCCAAAACAGTGATAAATCTGCTTTGAAGGGCTTACTACAAAAGAGGGTGTTTTTTCGTCATGAAAGGGGCATACAGCTTTAAAGTTGCTCCCTGCTCTTTTTAGCTCTATATAGTTTCCTACAACATCAACTATGTCAAGCTGTGTTTTTAATCCTTCTATAGAGTCTGCGGCTATCATCTTAACCTTTCATCCTGTTTTGTAAGCCATACAAAAACCTCAACAACCGCTTCATACAGTCTTGGAGGTATTTCGGTGTCAATCTCAAGATTTACCAGACTTTCAACAAGTTCTTTGTTTACAAATACGGGCACATCAAACTCTTTTGCTTTTTGCACTATCTTTGAAGCTATTTCACCTTTGCCTTTGGCTACTACTTTTGGTGCATTTTGTGTTAACTTATCGTATTTTAGTGCGGCAGCTTTTTTCATACCGACATTTTATCATAGTTTAGATAAAAGCATTAGGGTCATGATATGGCAATAGGCAAGGCAAGGCAATAGGGTCAGGGGCAATAGGGTCAGGTGATAGTAATAGTAGTAGAATATTGATAAAGTGATAGAAAATACTATTACTATCACCTGACCCTAATGATCTTTTATCATAGTTTGGATATAATTTCTTAAAAAATCTGGAGTCAAAATGATAAGCTATAAAGATGCGGGTGTTGACATAGATGCGGGAAACAGCTTTGTTGAAAATATAAAACCTTTTGTAAAA
>WFOM01000205.1 GCA_015488075.1 Helicobacteraceae bacterium
CTCATATGTGTCATCACTACTGACTTCTGTAATGCCGGCTCTGTCTATCATCAATGAGTACTCATTTTGCAGTCTGTGTTGAACTCTTTTAAATGCAGTTATACTTTCATGGAGCTTTTTATTTGGTATAATTACCAAAAAACTGTCTTTATCATTATAAAAAATAGTTGCATAGGAAAAAAGCTCATACATTTCAGCCATTATATTTTTAAATAAAAAAGCATTATCCATGTCAACGCTGTATTTAAACAGCACAAGAGAGAGGGGTTTGTTCTCATTTTTGGATCTTTTTATTTCTGATTCCAAAATAGCCATATTGAGATAATTGTTGATACTCTTATATCTTTCCATACATTGCCCACAATTTTTTATTATTTTTATATTATAGTATAATTCGCTTTAAACTTTATGGAGAAAACAGAAAAATGAAACAGTTGAAAGAACTTTTTTTAGAAGATTTGCAAAAAATTTATACTCTTTTAGAACAAAGACAAAAAGAGTTGAACAGTTTCTATGAAATACTTGAGAAAAATATAGAAAACAAAAGTGATTTGATAGATAATTTTTTAAGAGATATCGGCTTGGCTATCAACAAAGAGACAAGACTGAGTGCCATAAACAGGTTGGTAAATTTAAGAGATGAATCACTGGTACAAGAGTTGCAAAAAGCGGGTTTTAATGAAAAAGAGATAGATGATGCAAAAGAAAAAGCATATATCTGGGCGAGTGATTATCATTTGAAACTTCATGAAAAACTGCTTTACAAAATCGAATCATTAAAGCTTTTAACCCCGTTTTACAGAACTGTTTTAAAAGGAGTTCACAAGGTCGGTCTTGGTTTTACCAAATGGCAGTCTCTTTGGACTTCGCACATTATCACTGGAGTTAACAGAGAACTTTACAGACTCTTTAACGGCGATGAAGAGAAGATTTATCAAATGTTAAATGAAAAAAATCTTTTTGAAACTGATGAAAAAGGAAACAAAGCAGACAGGTCATACTCGGTTTTGGTAAAAAAAGATAAAGAATTTTTTCATGCATCATATAAAGTTGCTTTTCCCAAAGAAGTTGAAGAGATAACCAAAGAGTTAAAAACTCTTTTGCTCCAACTATCAGTCTTAAATGATGAGATATACGATTTAAAAAATGAGCATATAAAATATTTTGAAGCTATTGTTACGGCACTAAATGAAACCGATAGAGCCAAGCTGATAAAAAGATGGGCTGATGTGGATAGAGCATGGATGAAGATAACTTCACCTCTTCAGGTAGGTCATCCGCTGGAGTATTATGAAGACCATTACAGAAAAGCTGTAGCGCTTGAATGGGATGTTAGAATAGCAGATCCTAAAAAAACATCCAAAAGTGATACCAAAGAAAAGGTAAAAGATACTTTTTTACATCTGTTTGAGCTTTTGGGCTCCCATAAACAAAACAGTATCAAAAATGCAACACTTAAAAACCTTGATAAAGTTCAACTCTATATCGGAAAGCCTATGCTCTACTATGGAGCAGAATTTTGTGGTCTTTTTTCAGCACAGGTTGTACCGAATGATGAAAATGTCAGTAGCGAAATGGGTAAAAAGATATTTGCTTTTGCTGATAGTATACTTGAAGCCCAAAGAGCAAAACCTACTATGAAAATCACTCAAGTGATTTTTGGAGATGAGTTTATAAAAGAGCAAAAAGAGCTGCTTTTTAACAAACCAGATATTTGGCACAAAATTTATGACATCACTACCATAGGCCATGAATTTGGTCATATTTTATGGATGGATAAAGATAGTGAAACTTTGATGAATAAAACAGGAAATTTTAAAAATATTGAAGAGTTCAAAGCCACCACAGGCGGACTTGTCAGCTTTTTTTACAATGAAATAGAAGAGTTAAAAAGCTATATCCTGAAAGATGTAATAAAAAGAGCCATAGGGTTAATTGCCTGGATGCAAACAGGAGAAGTTGAGCCATATTACTGCGAGGGGCTTATACATCTTGATATACTTTTTAAAAGCGGTGTTTTGGATTTTGATAACTCTTTAAACATAGATTTTAGTGAGAGTGCCTACCAAAATACAGCCAAACTCTATAAAGAGAGATACAACGAATTGGCAAAGCATTATCTTGACAAAAAAGATGCCACTGAGTTTTTAAACATATTTGCCAAAAAAGAGGGAAACTGCTTTTTACCGGTGGATAAAAAAGTAAGAAGTTTTGTAGATTATTACTGGAATCTTTATAAAGAGATAGGCAGAGTGGTTTTGTAACCACTCTATGATATCTCTACTTTATCAAACTCTCATCAAGCTTAAGCTCTTCATTGCTCATCACCCC
>WFOM01000206.1 GCA_015488075.1 Helicobacteraceae bacterium
AAACGACAAGATAAAGGGTGCAGACTTGATAGCCAGAAAGGGAATGGATGTTGATAAGATGATAAAAATCTTTCCTGAACTTAAAAAATACTCAAGATATATACAAGAGGAGATACTGACAGAAGCAAAATATCACAGATATATAGAGAAACAAAAACAAGAGATAGAAAGGATGAAGCATTACCTAAAAATAAAAATACCTGAAAACTTTGACTTTAGTAAAGTTAGCGGACTATCAAAAGAGATACAAGAAAAACTTTTTGAATTCAATCCACCTACACTTCAAGCAGCATCACAGATAAGTGGAGTAACACCTGCAGCACTAGAAATTTTACATATATATATAAAAATGGAGAGTAAAAGTTAAAAAGCTCCTCCCAGATACCTGCGGCACACAGCACCAAAAGGTGTGCTGCTGTGTTCCCACCCTGACACATTGCCTTTTGGCACTGTTGCACAGGTCTAGGAGAAGTGGCAAAATTATATCAAAGAAGATTAAATGATACTCATAACCGCAACAAAAACAGAAGCTCAGGCCTTTGTTGAAAGGTATAAACTTCAAAAAGCAAAAATAAAGAGTTATACATACTTTTTTAATGATGATATGTCGGTATTTGTATGTGGTATCGGAGTAAAAAAAAGTTATGAAGCTTGCTTGTTTTTAAAAGAAAATTTTGATCTAAAAAGTAAAAAGATTATAAATGTAGGTATAGCAGCAGCTCCAAAAAGGTTTAATATAGGTGATGTTGCAGGTATTTCAAAGATAATATATAAAGATGAGGTTGTAGAGTTAAAAAAAGAGGGTGAGATTTTAGAGTGTGTAGATAGACCGCAAAACAACGAAAAAAACACACTTGTAGATATGGAGAGCTTTGGTATATACAAGGCTTTAAAAGAGTATGATATAGATTTTAAAAAGATAATATCTGATTATTTTGCACCAGATACCATTTCAAAAGATTTTGTCAAAAAACTTGTAAAAGATTCTTTAGATAAATTGTTATAAAAAACTAATCCATCTTTAAAACAGACATAAATGCCTCTTGAAGTAACTGCACCTATATCTATTTTTATTTCTTCTTTCAAATCGAACAAGTCCGATTTGAAATTCATCTCACTAAAGCTTTTGCTATCGCAAAGAAGGTAAGGTGCAAATTTTTTAGTCCATCTTTAGAACTGACATAAAAGCTTCTTGAGGTAACTGCACCTTACCTATGGCTTTCATCCTTTTTTTACCCTCTTTTTGTTTTTCAAGAAGTTTTCTTTTTCTTGTTATATCACCGCCGTAGCATTTAGCAGTTACATTTTTTCTCATAGCACTAACAGTCTCTCTTGCTATGATTTTGTTGCCTATGCTTGCTTGGATTGCAACTTCAAAAAGCTGTCTAGGGATTATCTCTTTCATATTTTTAACTAATGCTCTGCCTTTTGCCTGAGCCTGCTCTTTAGGAACTATGACACTAAGAGCATCTACAACATCCCCTGCAACTCTAACATCAAGTTTAACCAAATCCCCCTCTTTGTAGTCGCTTGGCTCATAGTCAAAACTTGCATAACCTTTTGAGATAGATTTTAAACTATCGTAAAAATCAACAACTATCTCATTCATAGGGATTTGATACTCCAAAAGGACTCTGTTTTCGTTTAGGTATGTCATCCTCTCTTGGATACCTCTTTTTGAAACGAGCAGATTCATTATATTTCCCAAAAACTCGTTTGGAGTAATTACCGTTGCTTTTACATAAGGCTCTTCAATTTTTGCTATTTTGGATGGATCGGGAAGTTCGCTTGGATTTTGAACTTCAACCATACTGCCGTCATTTAAGTAAACTTTATACACAACACTTGGAGCGGTTGCTATAAGATCAAGTCCAAACTCCCTCTCTAACCTTTCTTTTACAACCTCCATATGAAGCATACCTAAAAATCCGACTCTAAATCCAAATCCGAGTGCCACAGATGTCTCAGGCTCAAAACTAAGTGAAGAGTCGTTTAGTTTTAGTTTTTCCAGTGCATCTCTTAGATCTTCAAACTTGTCTGTATCTATAGGATAAAGTCCGGCAAAAACAAAAGGCTTGGCCGGCTCATAAGGATCTATAGGTTTTGTTGTGGGATTTTTGGCATCTGTTATGGTGTCACCGACATTTATGATGCTTACATCTTTTATGCCAAGCACCACTATACCGATCTCACCTGTTTTTATCTCGTCTGTTTTTAGTTTTTTAAGAGGATGCGGATACATAAGCTCCAAAACTTCATGCTCTTGGCCACTGCTTACAAGTTTTAGCTTTTGTTTTGTTTTTATACTCCCGTCAAAAACTCTAACAAGTGCCAAAGCACCAAGATAGTTATCAAACCAGCTGTCATATATTATAGCTCTTGTAGGTGCATTTTCCTCACCGCTTGGAGGAGGAACTCTGTCTACTATGGCATCCAAAAGCTCTCTTATACCGGTCCCTGTTTTGGCTGAAACCATAATCGCATCTGTTGCATCTATACCTATGGATGTTTCAATCTCTTCTATAACTTTATCAGGATCTGCTGCTGGGAGGTCTATCTTGTTTATAACGGGTATAAGCTCTAAGTCGTTATCTATTGCCATATAAACATTTGCAATGGTTTGAGCTTCAACTCCCTGGCTTGCATCAACAACAAGCAAAGCCCCTTCACATGAGGCTAAAGATTTGCTTACTTCATAGGAAAAGTCAACATGTCCGGGAGTGTCTATAAGGTTTAGTATATAGTGTTTGCCGTCTTTTACATAATCAAGTCTGACAGACTGGGCTTTTATGGTGATTCCCCGTTCCTGCTCTATATCCATGGTATCCATCATTTGGGATTTCATTTCCCTGTCGCTGACTGCACCGCACTCTTGTATGATCCTGTCAGCGAGTGTGCTTTTTCCATGGTCTATATGTGCAATGATTGAGAAGTTTCTGATGTTGTCCAAATTATACCCTTATGCAAACAGTGAATTTACACTCTCGTTATGATAAACTCTTCTGATAACTTCTGCAAAAAGCGGAGCTACAGATAAAACAGTTATTTTTTTCGATTCTTTTGAGTTTAGGGTGTTTGTAACTATAAGCTCGTCAAGTTCTCCGTTTTCTATGTTCTCGTATGCTTTTCCGCTAAGAACAGGATGTGTGGCACATGCCATAACACTGTTTGCACCTTTGTTTTTCAGTGCAGTTGCCGCTTTTACCATAGTGCCTGCAGTATCTACCATGTCATCTATCATGATAACATCTTTGCCCTCAACATCACCTATAATGTTCATAACTTCGGCAACATTTGCTTTTTCTCTTCTTTTGTCAACTATAACCATGTCAAGACCGAGTCTTGCGGCAAAGTATCTGGCCCTTGCAACACCTCCGATGTCCGGTGAAGCTATGATAGGGTTTTTTAGATTTTTGGATTTTATATAATTTTCAAATGTGATAGAGCCGTAAAGATTGTCAACAGGTATGTCAAAAAAGCCCTGTATCTGTCCTGCATGAAGATCCATGGTTACTACCCTGTCTATACCTGCAGTCTCTAACATATCTGCAACAAGTTTTGCAGTTATCGGCACTCTAGGAGCTGCTTTTCTGTCCTGTCTAGCATAACCGAAGTAAGGTATAACCGCTGTTATGCTTGATGCACTAGATCTTCTAAGAGCATCAACCATTATAAGCAGCTCCATAAGGTTGTCGTTTGACGGTTTTCCTGTTGACTGGATTAAAAACACATCCCTTCCACGGACAGACTCACTTATTTGAACACTTATCTCACCGTCGCTAAATCTTTTTATATCGGCTTTTGAAAGCGGCACATCCAAAATGGAGCAAACCTCTTTGGCAAAATCAACACTGGCTGTTCCGGAAAAAATCTTATATCCTCTCATATAAAACCTTTAGAAAAATATTGTTGAAATTATATCCAAATGAAGCTAACTACAGTTTAAAGTTTGCAGATATTAAAAATCTGTTCATTATCGATTTTTTGTAGGTTTGGTTTTGAAGATCTATGTCGTTGAATTTTTCGTAAATATATGAAAATGCTATATTTTTTATGTCGGAGTAGATATATCTGCTGGAGATTGCAAAACCGTAGTTGTGAATTTCAGGCAAAGAATAAACAGTAAATGCTTTGTCTTTTACAAGGTTTGCATTATCTCCGTAGTTAAAATCAAAACTGTTTACAAATCTACCTTTATACTGTTTGAGATTTAATGAAAAAACATTATATTGTTTACTCAGTGTATAGTTTACTGACGAGTGTCTTTGATATATGTATCCGAGTCTTGCAAGATACCTTCCCATAAGCGAGTTTTTGTCTCCGAAATATATACTCCAGTAAGGGTTTATCTGTATGACATTTTTTGCCATTGCATCTTTTGGATATATGCTGAATGCCAAAGAGAGTCCCAGTGAAAAGTTTTGTTTTTTTTGAAAATAGCCATCAAGGAAAAATACAAAACTGTTTTTGTTTGTTTTGTCGTTTGATGCTGTGTAGTGAAAAGCACCATACAGGTATATATGTTTTTTTAGATTAAAATCATCCCCAAAAGTAAAATCAAACTGATTTTTTGATGAATTTGTTTTGTAGCTTATGTTTTTGTATTCTAAACCACCGTAAAGTATATGTTTGTTAAAAGTCCGGTTGGCATATATTCCTGTTGAAATTTCATGGTTTTTGTATCCGTTGTAAGCAGCATAACTTAAAAACGGATACAGATTTAAATCTTTTGATAACAAAAGTGTGGAAATAAAAAAAAGAAGAAGTTTTATCGGCATTGTTTGCATAAACCGATGACGGTAATATCACTGCTTTCTATCGCAAAATCTGTTTTTTGGTTTACTTCATCATAAAAACATTCGATGTTTTGTATATATATATCTTCTATTTTATTACATTTTTTACATACCAGATGTGAATGGTGTTCTTTTTGCAGTTCGTAAACAGATTTTCGGTTTGGCAGTTTTACCTCTTTTACGAATGATTTTTCCATCATGATATTTATATTTTTGTATATGGTTGCAAGAGATAAAGAGGTGAAGTCCTCTTTTAACAGATTATAAAGAGTATCGATGTTTAGATGGCCTTTTTCATCCAGAAGTTTTGTTATGGCAATCCTTTGCGGAGTTGCTTTTAGCTGATACTCTCTTAATCTGTCTTCAAAATTTTTCATTTTATGAGCCTATTTTCGGTCCTGCTTCGGAAAAATCAAACTCGCTGTCTTCGGTTTGGTATTTTTTAAAGTTTTCTATAAACATCTCTGCTAGCATATCTCTGGTTTTGTCAAACTCATCTTTGTCTGCCCATGCTTCTCTCGGGTTAAGAACTTTAGGATCTATATCGCCGAGTTTTTTAGGAACTTTAAGTCTGAAAGTTTTTGTTGTGTCAAATTCACAGTTTTCTATAGTGCCGTCAAGTATCGCATTTATACATGCTCTTGTATCTTTTATGCTCATCCTTTTTCCGACACCGTATTTTCCTCCTGTCCATCCTGTATTTACAAGATACACATTTACACCGTATTTGTCTATCTTCTCACCAAGAAGTTTGGCATATACCGTAGGATGAAGAGGCAAAAAAGCTTCTCCAAAACAGGCACTGAAAGTTGCAACAGGCTCTGTTATACCTCTCTCAGTCCCTGCAACTTTTGCAGTGTATCCGCTAAGAAAATAATACATTGCCTGTTCTTTAGATAATTTTGAAACAGGAGGCAAGACTCCAAAAGCATCGGCAGTCAGAAAGATTATGTTTTTAGGGTGTCCGGCTTTTAGTCCCGGCTGGTGATTTGTTATATGCTCTATAGGGTAAGAAACTCTGGTGTTTTCTGTTTTGCTTGCATCATCATAGTCGACATTGCCTTCTTCATCTACGACAACATTTTCAAGCAGTGCATTTCTTTTTATGGCGGCATAGATTTCCGGTTCACTCTCTTTGTCAAGGTTTATAACTTTGGCATAACATCCGCCTTCAAAGTTAAATACACCCTCATCATCCCATCCGTGTTCATCATCGCCTATAAGTCTTCTGTTTGGATCGGTTGATAGTGTGGTTTTACCTGTTCCGCTAAGACCAAAGAAAAGTGCGGTATCTCCGTCTTTTCCTACATTTGCGGAGCAGTGCATAGAGAGTTTGCCTTCAAGCGGAAGCCAGTAGTTCATCATGGAAAAGATTCCTTTTTTCATCTCTCCGCCGTAATATGTTCCACCTATAATTGCTATGTTGTTTTCTACATCAAACATAACAAATACTTCAGAATTTAAACCGTGTTCTTTGTATTTTTCATCTATAGCTTTGCATGCATTCAAGACTGTAAAGTCCGGAGAGAAACCTTTAAGTTCTTCTTTTGTAGGTCTTATAAACATGTTTTTTACAAAATGTGCCTGCCAAGCAAGCTCTGAAATAAATCTAACCTTTCTTTTGGAAGCTTCGCTGGCACCTGTATATACATCCATAACATACAGGCTTTTGTTTGATAACTGTTCTTTTGCAACTTCCAAAAGTTCATTGAAAACTTCAGCAGTAACTTTGTGGTTTACATCTCCCCATGCTATATATTTGTTTGAAGGATCTCTGTAAACAAAGTATTTGTCTTTTGGGCTTCTTCCGGTAAAGATTCCGGTGTCAACCGCAGTTGCACCGCATTTTGTAAGTTTGCACTCACCGTTTTTTAGTTCATGATCTATCAGTTCGTCATAGTCAAGGTTGTAAAAAACCTCTTTAGGATTTTTTATACCAAGGTTGTCTAACTGCTGTTTTATATCACTCATAAATTTACCTTCATTTGTATAAGTTGTAATCGTTTTGAAATTATACTACTTATATACCTAAATTAAAGATAAAAATGGAAGATTTTTTTGAATTTTCAGAAATTATTTCCGATATGATGAAAGTTTAAGAAATTTTTTTGTAGAATTCCGTTTGTAATTATTTTCTCTTGCTCAGTTAACTCAGCGGTAGAGTGCCACCTTGACATGGTGGTGGTCACTGGTTCAAATCCAGTACTGAGCACCACTTATTATATCTTACATTAAAAATCCATAGTGTATTTGAAGATCAAACTTGCATATCCGCTTATAAGGTTGTCAAAAGTATATGTTATATTGTTTTTTATGTTTGATATATTGAGTTTTGAGTATCTTCCGCCGATTTCCAGATCAAGTGTTTCGCCAAGATGTATGTTAAACCCTGCGTCTCCGCCTATATATGAGTTTGAAACTTTTCTGTAAAAGTTTTCACCGTATCCTTTGAATCTGCTCATAAATATACCCGTATTTGCTCCAAGGAAAAAGTTTGCTACTTTTGAAAAGTTAAAAAGATACTGAAACTCTATACCGGCAGTTGTAAGATAATCGTATCCCGATTTTGGAAAGTAGTATCTTCCGCTTAAAAAGAGTCTGTAGTTATCACTTTGAGCACCTATTTTTAT
>WFOM01000207.1 GCA_015488075.1 Helicobacteraceae bacterium
CTATCGCAGTATCAGCAAATAACAAAAAAACCGTTAGAGGTAATGCTTGAAGAAGCTGTAGATACTTATATTTTAAAAATAGAAAAAAAGATAGTTGAAAAACAGTTTGAGGATGAATACAACCAAACCAATCTCAGTTTTGATGAGTTTTGGGATGGTTTAGATTGAAAGATAGTTTTTTATTTTTTCTTTTAGTTTTTGTAAACTATTTTTATAGTTTTTAAGGTTAAATTTTGTTCCTTCCAAATCTTTTGCTTTAATTGAAAGTTTCAAATTGATTGCATTTTCATTTAGTTCTTTTGCACCTATACTTGCACATATACCTGATACATCAAGCAAAAGTTTGTCTGCTCCTTGGAAATTTTTACCTTTTAAATAAGCCACAATCTTTTCATACGAGTCAGAGTAGTTGTCATAAAACTCTTTTACAATCTCTTTGTAAAATTTTTCATCACCGGCAAGTGATAGTCCAAGCTCGGTATCAAGTGTATCTATATCATCATACTGCTGATTTTTGTCTTCGCTGTAAATATAAAAAGCCTTATACAGTTCATCCATTTTTACCGGTTTTGCAAGAGTATAGTCCATACCGCTTGCTAGCATATGTTTTATATCATCTTTTGCAACATCTCCGCTTAGTGCAATGATAGGCAGATCATCAAATTCTTCTTTTTCTCTAATTTTTACGGTGGCATCTATGCCGTCAAGATTTGGCATATGTGCATCCATCAAAACAAGGTCAAAATCTTTTTGGTTTGTAAGTATGTTTATGGCTTCTACACCGTCATTTGCAAAAACAACCTCTATACCGGATTTGTCAAGCATACCTGATAATACTTTCTGGTTTATGGCATTGTCTTCTGCTATAAGAATCTTCAAACCCTTAAAATCTTTAAAACTTTCGTTGCTTATCTGAGGTAATAGCGAAGGAAGTTTCCTTTTTTGTCTGTTTTTTTGTTTTTTTGGTTTTACATCTTCTATTGTTTTAGTTTTTTCAGGTGTTTCTTTAACATCTGTTTCTTCTTGCTTTTCTTCATATACCTCTGTTTCTTCATTGTTATCTTCAGTAAAAGATTCCTCTTCCTCTATAACATCATAATTTTCTTCATATTCATTATCATCGTCTGTGCCGTATATATCTTCTATAACTTCATTATCGGGAACAATTATATTTGATTTTTTCTTTTTTATAATAACAATCAACAAAATAACAAGCAATAAAGCAAGCACACCCAAAATCTCGTATTGATACATCTGGATAAAATCTAATACTTCCTTCATCCTATCTCCATTTAAATTTACTACTTAATTGTATAATAATATCAAAAAAAGGAAACGGTTGCAAGAGCAAATACCACATATACCTGTTTTAAAAAATGAAGTTTTAGAACTATTCAAAGATATAAGCTCAGGTGTTATAATAGACTGCACATTGGGATATGCAGGTCATTCTTCATTGCTTCTTGAGCAAAACAAAAATATAAATCTAATAGGTATAGACCGGGATCAGAGCGCTATAGATTTCAGCTTAAAAAGGCTTAAAAAATTTGACGGAAGATTTGAGATAAAAAAGGGGAGATTTTCATCGGTTGTAAATGAGATTTTAAACCAAAAACAAAATGTAAAAGGGATACTTGCGGACATAGGTGTTTCATCACTTCAGCTTGACAAAAAAGAAAGAGGCTTTTCGTTCCAAAGCGATATACTAGATATGAGAATGGATAAAAACACTTCACTCAGTGCCTATGACGTTGTAAACTTTTATGACAAAGAAAAGCTGGAATATATACTAAAAGAGTATGGAGAATTAAAAAACTATAAAAAAATTGCAGATTTTATAATAAAAAACAGACCATACGGCAGTGCAAAAGAATTGGCAGAAGATTTGACGAAAATAATGCCAAAAAGCAAAAAAATCCATCCTGCCACACTTGTTTTTCAGGCAATAAGAATAGAAGTAAACGATGAACTCGGAGAGCTTAATAGGCTTTTGGATACTATAGAAAACTCAAAAACAAACGATACGCTTGTAGCAATCATATCTTTTCATTCTCTTGAGGACAGGATTGTAAAAAAAAGGTTTTCCAAATGGGCAAAAAAATGTATATGCCCGCCGGAAGCCATTAAATGTGAATGTGGGGCAAATAACAGTTTGGGTAAAATTTTAACCAAAAAACCAATCACTGCAACAAAAAAAGAGATGAATAAAAATCCAAGAAGCAGAAGTGCAAAGTTGAGGGTATTTAAAATTGAACGATAAAAAAAACCTTATTGAAAGTGTTGATGAG
>WFOM01000208.1 GCA_015488075.1 Helicobacteraceae bacterium
AAACAGCAAAAACAGAGCTTGAAAAAGCAAAACTTTTGGGCTATACAAGCAAAAGTGACATTACCTACAAAATGTTAAAAGAAGCCATAAACAAAGTTCAAAAAGAGATAAGAGGTAAAAACAAAGCTGAAAAACTCTTTGATGAACTGATACAAAAAATAAAATCTTTCAAAGAGAAAATGTGATGCTTTTGCATCACTTTTCAAATATTACATCATAATCTTTTGGTATGTTTACTTTAAACTCTTTGTTGTTTATCTTGTAGTTTATCTTTTGATTGAAAAATTCTATAACGACATCATTGTCAAGTGAATCTTTATAGATGATTTTGTATATATTGTCGTTTTTGAGTAAAACTGTGTATTTTTTGTTTTGATAAAAAGCTTCATATTTCTCTTTTGATATTTTTTTTGCTTTTTTTAAAATCTGCAAAAAATTTATATCATCGTTTATGGTTTTAAACATAGCCTGTTCAAGTTCCGGTTCTACCATTATAACTTCGTTTGCTATAATGTAAAGATATTTTTTTACAGGTTTTTTATATGTCCATTTTATAAGTTTTGGTCTTTTTGCTATAACACTGCCTTCATAAACAGCTTTTTTTTCATTTTCAGAAGATATAGTCTGTTTAAAATCCGCACTGAAAGTCAAAACATTTTTAAAGTCTATGCCAAATATCAAAGAAGGTAACAAAAAGATAAAAAACATTTTTTTCATAACAAACCTTTTGTATATTTTTTGTGAAATTTTAGCAGTTTATCATAAATGTATTTCATTTGATTAAATATGATAAAATATCAAACATTTTAAGTAAAGGTAATATTGATAATGGTGCAAAATCTGCTTGGAAAAGTGTTTGGAACAAGAAACGACAGAGAACTGAAAAGATACAAAAAAAGAGTAGCCGGGATAAATGCTTTAGAACCAAAATACGAAAAACTTACAGACATTGAACTTCAAAATGCTTTTAATCAGCTAAAAGAAAGTGTTCAAAAAGGTGAAAAATCTTTGGACGATGTTTTGGAAGACTCTTTTGCCATAACAAGAGAAGCAAGTAAAAGAGTTCTTGGTATGAGACATTATGATGTCCAGCTTATAGGTGGAATGGTGCTTCATGAAGGAAAGATAGCAGAGATGAAAACAGGTGAGGGTAAAACACTTGTTGCAACTCTTCCTATAGCTTTAAATGCGATGCTCGGTCGTGGTGTTCATCTGGTAACGGTAAATGACTACCTTGCCAAAAGAGACGGCAAAGAGATGGGAGAGCTTTACAGCTTTTTGGGATATACAACAGGAATCATACTTGAAGAGATAGATGATTTTGAAGAGAAGAAAAAAGCTTACAATGCAGATATAACATACGGAACAAACAACGAGTTTGGTTTTGATTATCTAAGAGACAACATGAGCTATTCAAAAGATCAGATGGTTCAAAGGGGACACTATTTTGCCATAGTTGACGAAGTTGACTCCATACTTATAGATGAAGCAAGAACTCCTCTTATAATATCTGGTCCCGCAAACTTGTCTATGTCCGACTACAAAAAAGCAGACAGTGTTGCCAAACAGATGAAAAAAGATGAACACTTCACTGTAGATGAAAAGGACAGAGTTATACTGTTAACCGAAGAAGGTATAAAAGAAGCCGAGAAACTTTTTGGAGTTGAAAATCTTTATGCACCGGAAAATGCAAGGCTTCCGCATCTACTTGATAATGCACTAAAAGCAAACTATCTTTTTGAGATAGATGTTGATTATGTAGTAAAAGATGGCGAGGTAGTCATTGTTGATGAGTTTACGGGAAGATTAAGTGAAGGAAGAAGATACAGTGAAGGACTTCACCAGGCACTTGAAGCAAAAGAAAATGTAGAGATAAAAGAGGAAACCCAGACACTTGCAGACATTACATTCCAAAACTATTTCAGAATGTATGAAAAACTTGCCGGAATGACGGGAACAGCCCAAACTGAAGCAACAGAATTTGCTGAAATATACGGTCTTGATGTTATATCTATACCTACAAATGTTCCTGTTATTAGAAAAGATTTAAATGACCTTATATACAAAACCGAAAGGGAAAAATTTGATGCAGTCATAAAAAAAGTTAAAGAACTGCATAAAAAAGGTCAGCCTGTTCTTATAGGAACAGCAAGTATAGAAAAATCGGAAACCCTGCATGAACTTTTAAAAAAAGAAAGAATCCCTCACACCGTTTTAAATGCCAAAAACCATGAGCAAGAGGGTGAGATTATAAAAGATGCCGGTAAAAAAGGAGCGGTAACCATCGCAACAAATATGGCCGGTCGTGGTGTTGACATAAAGGTTGATGATGAAGTAAAAGCTCTTGGAGGCCTTTATATCATAGGAACAGAAAGGCATGAAAACAGAAGGATAGATAACCAGCTAAGAGGTAGAAGCGGAAGACAGGGAGATCCGGGTGTCAGCCAATTTTACTTAAGTCTTGAAGACAATCTTCTAAGGATTTTTGGCAGTGACAAGATAAAAAATATTATGGATAGACTTGGAGTAGAAGAGGGTGAATACATAGAGTCCAAGATGGTTTCCCGTGCGGTTGAGAAAGCCCAGAAAAAAGTTGAAAATATGCATTTTGAAGGTAGAAAGCATATAGTTGAGTATGATGATGTTGCAAATGAGCAAAGAAAGATAGTATATAAATTCAGAAACGAACTTTTGGATGAAGAGTTTGATATAGATGCAAAAATAAAACAAAATCAACAAGAATATCTTGAGATGATTTTTGCAAAGTCGGATATATTTGCAGGAGCACCGAAAGAGGATTACAATCTTGGAAAACTCCAAAAACTTTTGCTTGAAGATCTTGGATACAGTTTTGATGTAGCCCAGCTTCAAGACAAAGAGTATGATGAACTGTTTGAATACCTTGATAACGAACTGAAAACAAGATATGATGAAAAATTTTCCATCATTGATGATGAGATAAGATCACAAATACAAAGAGAGCTTTATCTAAAAGAGCTGGATGATGCATGGAGAGAACATCTTTACCAGATGGATACTATGAAAACAGGTATAAGACTAAGAGCATATAACCAAAAAGACCCTCTTGTCGAATATAAAAAAGAGAGTTTCAACCTTTTTACGGAGATGATAAACAATCTAAAATCAAACATTATAAAAACTCTTCACAGAATCCAGTTTCAAATAGAAGACCCGGAAGAAGAAGCCAAAAGACTTGCCAAGCAGCTTGAAATCGAGAGAAAACAGGAAGAACTCTCAAGAAGTATAAACAGTGAAAACGAAGATGTAACATCAAAGAAAAAACCTGCAAGAAACGAGCCTTGTCCGTGCGGAAGCGGTAAAAAATACAAACACTGCTGTGGAAAAAGCGGTCCCAAAAAAGGTGTATTGGCATCTTGAACAAAGTAGTAATATATCTTGTCAGAAGATTTTTAAGATTTGACAAGGAACAGCCTTTTATATTTCTCTCGGCACTATTGGCTTTTTTGGGTATAGCCATAGGAGTTATGGTGCTAATAGTTGCCATGGCACTTATGAACGGATTTGACAATGAGTTTAAAAAGAAACTGTTTGTTATGAACTATCCGCTTACCGTATTGCCTAAATTTTACGGCTCTGTAAATGAAAAGCTTCTGGTTGACCTCTCCAACAGATTTCCCAAACTGAAATTCAGCCCTTATGTGGTTTCTTCAGTGATAGTCAGAAAAGGTGACAAACTTGAAGGAGGGTATCTTTTTGGAGTTGATTTCAAAGAGGAAGTCAAAGTAAACAATATCATAAAAAAAGCCGTTGAAAATAAAAACCTGAAAAAATTTGAAGTAGTGGTAGGAAAATCATTAAAAGATGAATTTGACTTAAAATACAACGAAAAACTTATGTATATATTTACAAAAGCAAATCCAAACGGTTTTTCGGTTACCCCTAGAATCAAAAGATTTAAAGTAAGATCTGTGTTTGATTCCGGGCTTATAGCTTACGATAAAGCATACAGCTATACAGATATAAACTCACTTCAAAAGATTTTGTCGCTTCCTTCAAATGTTTACAGCGGTATCCATATATACTCTAAAAATCCGAAAGAAGATATAAAAAAGATAAGATACTATCTGCCTGCAAGTGTAGTTATAAAAGGGTGGTGGCAGGATAATCTAAACTTTTTTGCGGCACTAAAACTTGAAAAAACATCACTTTTTATAGTTTTGATGCTTATCATACTCATAGCTTCCATAAATATAATATCTTCGCTTCTTATGACCGTTATGAACAGAAGAAGCGACATAGCACTGCTACTTTCTCTTGGAGCTACAAAAGAGGAGATAAAAAAGGTGTTTTTATATCTTGGAGTGATCATAGGTATAGCCGGGATAGTAACAGGTGCCGTATTTGGTCTTGGTATAAACTGGATACTTTCAACATTTGACATTATAGACCTGCCAAAAGATGTTTACCCTACAAACTCTTTGCCTGTTGATTTGAGTATAACAGATTTTATCTCTATCATAGTAGGGGCTTTTGTTATCGTTATAATCTCATCATGGTATCCTGCAAAAAAAGCAAGCGAAGTTGATATACTAACAGTTCTTAGAAATGAGTAAAATTTTAAGATATAAATATGAGCTTTTATTTTTAGTAGCTATTGCAGTTATACTTACAGGAGTTTATTTTTCTACACTAAAACCTTTTAGGGATGCAACAACCAAAATTATAAACAATAAAC
>WFOM01000209.1 GCA_015488075.1 Helicobacteraceae bacterium
CCTTTAGATATATTTACATCTCTAATTTTACCGGCAAAATCGTATATATCTTCAAAAAGATGTTTATGAATCTCTGACAGTCCTTTAAATGTTCCAATTTCGATCGTTTCTATTTTACCACTATCAAAAAGATGTTTTGCTTTTTGCTTACTGATTTTTTCTTCTGTTTTAGCTAACTCTATAGGATCTGTTATATTTAATTTGTTTTCTAAAACATTATTCATTTTAACAAATCTCTCATATTGTTTATAGCTTTCTCAAGCCCTGTAAAAACACTTCTTGCAACTATACTTTGACCTATATTTAGCTCCTCTACAAAAGGGAGTTTTGCTATCTCTTTTACATTTTGGTAGTTTAGTCCATGTCCGGCTGCAACTTTTAGTCCAAGCGAGTTTGCATACTTACAACACTCTTTTAGTGTTTTTATTTCATCATCTAGCTTTTTTTTCAAAGTTTCTCTTGAAAGTTCAAGCTCTTTTATAGAGTGGTTTGAGTGTTTTAAGTTACCATAAAGCATAGCGTATATATTTGCATAGGCTCCCGTGTGATACTCAACCATATCTGCACCGACTTCTTTTGAGAGTTTTGTTGTTTCTTTGTTTGGATCTATAAAAAGCGATACCGCTATCTCGTTTTCTTTTAGTTTTTTAACTGCTTTTTTTAAAGTGTCAAAATTTTTTGAAACATCAAGCCCACCTTCTGTTGTTACTTCTTCCCTTTTTTCTGGAACTATTGTGGCACGGTGGGGCTTGTTTTTACAAACTATATCTATGATCTTGCTATCTATAGAACACTCAAGATTAACTGGTATCTTTGAGAGCTTGCATATATACTCTACATCTATATCTTGTATATGTCTTCTGTCTTCTCGCAGGTGTATGGTGATTTGGTCTGCTCCTGCTTTTATGGCAGTAAACATAGCTTCTATAATGTCAGGGTCATTTACTTTTCTTGCTTCTCTAAGCACTGCCACATGGTCTATATTTACACCCAATTTCATTTTTTTATATCCTCTACAAATTTATGGTAATTTTCTTCCAAGTTATCCGGCTTTATCGGTTTTGATATATAGACTTTTACCTCTTTTGTTTTGCTAAAAGGTGATTTTTTATAAACTTTTTCAAGTTTGTCGTCTATATATACCATGACTATGTCAAGATTGTTTGTTTTAGCTATCTTCTCAGCCCCACTTTGAAAAGGCAAAAGCTCATCTTTTTTGTTTCTTTCACCTTCCGGAAATATGTAAATATTTAGATCATCTATCTTTGAGAGAAGTTTTTTTATGGTTTTAAAGAAACTTACCAATCCTCTTTTGCTTTCCAAATCAACACTCACACAACCGCTGTTTTTGAAAAATTCACCGTAAAATGCATCAAAAAGCTCTTGCTTTGCTATCCATGTTCCGTTTTTGTTTTTTTGTGAAAATATATGCTCCATTACTATAATATCAAGTAAAGAGCGGTGGTTTATGGCATATACCATTTTGTCTCTCTCTGGCAGTTCGCCTATGGTTTTTACACTTATGTTTAAATATTTAAGAACTTTGTTTGAGTAGTTTTGTCTCTCGTGTGAGAGTTTTTTGTATTTTGTGGTTGTAGGGAAAAATTTGCTGTTGTAAATGTTTTTGAAAATTTTTATATATTTTGCACCCAATATTATCATATATGTGTATTTTTTTAAATCTTTTATCATTTTACCAGCCTCATCTCCTCTTCCATCATTTTTATCTCATTATCAGCATATATCCTTATTTCATCATCCGCTTTTAGTCTTTTTTTGCTTATCTTGTCAGGATAGTCAAAGTGGTTTAGTATATGTTTAATCGTATTTATCCTTGCTTTTTTCTTGTTATCGCTTCTTATTATCGTCCAAGGTGCATAGTCGGTATGTGAAGCTAAAAGCATTGTGTATTTTGCTGTTGTGTATTTGTCCCATAAATCCTGGCTTTTTTTGTCAACCGGTGAGAGTTTGTATTGTTTCAAAGGGTCAGTCTCTCTTTTTTTAAACCTTTTTTGTTGCTCTTTTTTTGAAACGGAGAAATAAAACTTAAAAAGTTTTATACCTGAACGAACAAGCATCCTCTCAAACAAAGGAACATCTTCCAAAAACTGCTTGTGTTCCTCAGGTGTGCAAAACCCCATCACAGGCTCAACTCCGGCTCTATTGTACCAACTCCTATCAAAAAAAACTATCTCACCCGCACTTGGAAGGTGTGCTACATACCTTTGGAAATACCATTGTGTTTTTTCTACATCGCTTGGTTTGTCCAAAGCCACTACCCTTGCACCTCTTGGATTTAGATGTTCGGTTATTCGCTTGATTGTTCCGCCTTTACCGGCAGCATCTCTACCTTCAAATATCATCAAAACTTTCTGACCTGTTTCTTTTATATGGTTTTGCATCTTTAAAAGCTCTATTTGCAAATCTCTTAGTTCCTGATGATATTTTATAGTCTCCTCTTTAACCCAAAGAGGAACTCTTTTTTTGTTTTTTTTACCCTCTTTTTCTTTTAAAGTTTTTAGGTCATCTACTCTTCTGTCATAGTGGATGTTTTGCTCTAAGTCATAGTTGTCGCTTACTTCCTCTTTTATAATAGCATCTTCATCTATCTTTTTTTTAGCCATTTGTGATTTTTTCTACCTCTTTTTTGACACTTTGTATATCTTTTACATTTGCAAAACAGCTTTTTATACCGCATATCATGTATCCGTCTTTATTTTCCTCTTTTAAAAGAGTATACGGATAATTCATAAAACTCAACTCTTTTATGTTTTTTAAAAGGTTTTGCTGTTTTGATTTTATAATTATATCCTCTTTTAGGTATCTTGTCATCATATCAAACATATAAGGATAATATATAGGTTTTCTTGAAAGCTCATAAGAATTATACTCCAAAGTTTTAAATGCAAATACTCTGTATTTGTCATCTTCAAGCAGTGTAGAGATTGAGAGAAGATTGTCTATCATGATGCTTACCGCACTTGTGTATGTTGAGTCTGTAGTGTCTGCTTTTGTCTGGAAGTCTCCAACACTGAAATACCATACACCGTTTTTGTAAAAAAGCTCTAACGCTTTGTTTATAAAGATTTGAGCTTTTATGAGGTATGTTTCATCAAAAGTTTTTTCATAAGCACCTATGAGAGCTTTTGCCAAAAATGCATAATCTTCCAAAAATGCTTCTATCTTTGGTTTGTGTCCTATTATGGTTGTATGGTAGAGTTTGTCGTTTACATACAAAAGATTTAGCAGTTTTTCCAAACTCTCTTTTGCTTTTTGTGTATATGTTTCATCTTCTGCACCAAGTTCAAAATAGCTATCTATCAGCATGGCATTCCATGATGTCTGAATCTTTTTGTCTATAAAAGGATACACCCTTTTTTTTCTTATCTCTTTTAGTGCTTTTCTTGTGCTTTCCCAGTTTTTCGGTAAATCTTTTTTTATCCTTACAATAGATTTTCCATCTTCAAAGTTGCCTATAAAATCAACACCTATCGCTTCCAGTGTGGCATCATCAAGTCCGGCTTTTTTCAGTTCGTCGTATGTATATACGAAGTATTTTCCCTCTTCACCTTCGCTGTCGGCATCGCTGGCACTGTAATACAGCCCGTCTTCTTTCATAAACTCTTCTAAAAACTCTGCACTCTCTTTTGCAATATCCAAGTATCTTTCATCTTTAAATGTTTCATAGGCTCTAAGATAAACTTTTATAAGTCCGGCATTGTCATAAAGCATCTTTTCAAAGTGCGGCACAAGCCATTTCTCATCAACAGAATATCTGCAAAATCCTCCGTCAACCAGATCGTAAAGTCCGCCTTTTATCATATGATCCAGTGTAAAGGTCAGCATATCCTTTACTTTTTGATCTTTGTGAAGTCTGTATACATTTAAAGCAGCAAGCAGTGTTGATACCATGGGAAACTTCGGTGCGGGAGTAAAACCTCCGTATCTTGAATCAAAATTTCCTTTTAACTGATGCAGAAA
>WFOM01000210.1 GCA_015488075.1 Helicobacteraceae bacterium
GCTTCATCTGTATCAGATAAAAACCAAATTCAGAGACGAAGCAAGACCGAGATTTGGACTCTTAAGAGGAAGAGAGTTCATAATGAAAGACGGATACAGTTTCCATTCATCGTATGAGGACCTAGACAGGGAGTTTGATGCGGTTGAAGAGGCATATAAAAAGATACTAAAAAGAATGGGACTTGATTTTAGAGTGGTAGAAGCAGACAGCGGAGCTATAGGAGGAAGCGGTTCAAAAGAGCTTATGGTGCTTGCAAACAGTGGTGAAGACATCATAGCAGTTTGCAGTGAATGTGAATACGGTGCTAACATAGAAGCTGCCAAAAGAGCAAAAAGAGCAAGCATCCCTGATGAGCCTGATGATGCAGATTTTAACAAATTTTACACTCCGGATGTAAAATCTATAGATGATTTGAGTGAGTTTTTCAAGATTGACCCATACTATACCGTCAAATGTGTAGCCAAAAAATGTATCTATGAAGATTCCCAAGAGATTGTTTTGTTTTTTTTAAGAGGCTGTGATAATCTGGAAGAGACAAAAGCAAAAAATGCAACTGATGCTCTTGATATAGCAGATGTAAGTGAAGATGAGTTAAAAGCCATAGGTTTAGTTCCCGGATTTATAGGTGTGCTTGACCAGGACAAAGCAAAACATGTTATAGATACGGACTTAAAAGATGCCAAAAAGATGGTTGTTGGAGCAAATGAGAAAGATTACCATTTTGTAAATGCCGATTTGTCCGTTTTGAGTGATGTTGCATATTTTGCAGATATAGCAGAGGTAAATGAAGGTGACATCTGTCCTGTTTGTAAAAAAGGAAATCTTTCTTTTACAAAAGGGATAGAAGTAGGGCATATATTTAAACTCGGTGATGTTTATTCGTCCGCACTAAAAGCGGAGTTTTTGGATGAAAACGGAAAAGCCAGACCGTTTATAATGGGAACTTACGGTATGGGAGTTAGCAGACTTGTAGCTGCCGTTATAGAACAGCACCATGATGAAAACGGCTGTATATGGCCAAAATCTATAGCACCGTTTATGGTAAATATAGTCGTATCTAACATAAAAAACAAAGAGCAGTCAGATTTTGGTGAAAAGTTATATGAGAAGCTAAAAAGTGCCGGTATAGAAGTTATGCTTGATAACAGAAAAGAGAGGTTTGGTTTCAAGATGAAAGATGCGGAGCTTATAGGATTTCCATATACGGTTATCATAGGTAAGGAGCTTGAAAATTCAAATGTAGAGATATTTGACAGATCTTCAAAAACAAAAACAACTCTAAACAAAGATGATGTTTTTGATAAAATTACGGAACTGGTAAAGTTATGATTTATTTTTTGATTTATCTTTTTTTGGAAACTTTGGTTTCGGTAAATATAAGTTCATCCATAGGTGGGCTTGCAACATTTTTTGAGATTTTGCTTACTGCCGTTGCAGGTTTGTTTATACTTGCAAATTTTAGATACACTCTTGCGGAAAATTTTGCCGCAATAAATCTTAGGCAGATAGATATAGAAGAATTTCAAAGACTGAATATGTTTAGCTTCATAGGAGCTATACTTCTTATCATACCGGGTTTTCTTACCGATATTATAGGAGCACTTTTGCAATTTAGTGTGGTTACTTCTATGATTATCAACAGATTTGGAATGAAAAAAAAGATGGACGAAATGGAAAAAAACTGTAAAAAGGATGGTTACGATGATGTTATCGATGTCGAAGTTATTGAAAAGTAGTCTGGTTGTTGCTTTATTTGCGACATTTTTGTTTGCGGATGACGAGTCAAAGTTGCTTGAAAAATATCTGCAGTCTCAGCTTGATTCAAATCCGGCACTTGACAATCCAAAAGTAAAAGTCGTAAAAAGTGTGGATATTAATGACAAGGTGAAAGGATGGAAAGCTTTTATAGTTGATATAGATGTTGTTTTAAAAAGAAACAAAAAAAATATCCACCAAAAAACCATATTTTTCAGTAACGGAAAATATGCCGCAAATGACATTATAGACCTTAAAAGCGGAGACAGTATAAAAGACAGTGTAAAACCGCCTCTGACTATAAAATATTACAGAGACCAAAATCTTGTTGAAGGCAATAAAGATGCAAAACACAAGATAGTGGTTTTTAGCGATCCGCTTTGTCCGTTTTGCAGAAGAGCTTTACCTGATATTATAAAAACCGTTAGAAACAATCCTGAAAAATTTGCACTTTACTACTATCACTTGCCGCTTCCGCAGATACATCCAGCTTCCGTAGTTATAACAAAAGCGGTAGTTGCCGCAGAATTAAAAGGTGAAAAGATAGATATGCTTAAGCTATACACAGATATACAGCCGGATGATCCAAAAAAGGAAAACTATATAGCATACAGAGAAAGAGACCCAAGAAAGATACTAAAAGTGTTTAACAAAGTTATGGGAACAGATATAACACTCAAAGATTTAAAATCAAAAGAGCTTGAAAAAAGATTTAACGAAGATTTGCAAGCTTCGGAAGATCTGCTTGTAGGAGGAACACCTACGGTTTATTTTGACGGTAAATTTGACAAATCAAAAAAAGCATACAAGAAGGTCAAATAGATGAAGAGTGTTACAATCGCAACCAGAGGTTCAAAACTTGCACTTTGGCAGTCAAACCATATAAAAGCACTTATAGAAGAAAACAATCCCGGTGTGAGTGTTGAACTTAAGATCATAAAAACAACAGGTGACAAGATATTAGATGTATCTTTGGCAAAGATCGGCGGTAAAGGGCTTTTTCTAAAAGAACTTGAAGAAGCTATGCTAAAAGGTGAAGCACAAATAGCGGTTCACTCACTAAAAGATGTTCCTACAGTTATGCCTGAGGGGCTGAGACTTACTTGTATAACCACAAGAGAAGATGTAAGAGATGCAATGCTTAGTCAAAAATACAAATCTATCGATGATTTGCCAAAAGGTGCTGTGGTTGGAACAAGTTCACTCAGAAGAAAGATGCAGCTTTTAAAACTAAGACCGGATTTGGTTATAAAAGATTTAAGAGGAAATGTAGATACCAGGATAAGAAAGCTAAAAGATGGAGAGTTTGATGCTATCATCTTAGCAAGTGCAGGTATAAACAGGCTTGGACTTTTGGATGCTGTAGAGCATGTGTATCCTATAAGCCTTGATGAGATGATACCTGCTATGGGACAGGCGGCTCTTGGGATCGAGACTATAGAGGATGATGAGATTGTAAAAATGGTTTCGTTTTTGGATGATGAAGACTCCAAAATAGAAACAACCATAGAGAGAGATTTTGTTGATAGACTTGAGGGCGGATGTCAGGTTCCTATTGGAGTAAATGCGGAAGTTTTGGAAGATGGCCGTGTCAGAGTAAGAGCTATTTTGGGGCTTATAGACGGCACTGAAGTTATGAGCGATGAGAGGGTTATAGACAAAAGAGAGTATAAAGATTTTGGTAAAAAACTGGCAGATGAGTTTATACAAAAAGGTGCAAAAGAGCTTCTAAAAAGAGCAGAATCTATGTGTGAATAATATTTGTGATATAATTTCCTTAAAGGAATTTTAATATGTGCGTTGTTATAGAACATTATACATATGATGATTATAAAAACTGGGAAGGGAATTGGGAGCTTATATATGGGTATCCTGTAGCTATGGCTCCAAGTCCAGTTATAACTCATCAGGCTATAGCTTTTGAAATTGCTTTTGAATTAAGAAAAAATATCAAATGCACAGAATGTATGGTTGTTTTAGAAGAGGATTGGATTATATATGAAGATACGGTTTTAAAGCCGGATGTATCTTTGATTTGTAATGAAAAAGGTGATTTTATAACGAAGGCACCTAAAATTATCGTAGAAGTTGTTAGCAAATCAAGTGCAAAAAGGGATGAACAAACTAAGTTTGAGATATATCAAAAAGAGAAAGTTCCTTACTATATATTAGTCTATCCAAACCATTTAAAGGCAAAAGCTTTTAGGTTAAAAGGCGGCAAGTTTGATAAAATAGCAGATTTTAATGATGAGATCTTAGAGATAGATGATATAGAGTGTCCAACAAAAGTTGATTTTAGTAATGTTTTTAAAAAGTTTAGGAAAAGATAATATATTCAAGAAAAATTTGATAAAATTTCAAAAATTTTTTTAAAGGCAGAAAATGGCAACAATAGGAA
>WFOM01000211.1 GCA_015488075.1 Helicobacteraceae bacterium
CATATCTGAAAGCAGTTTTGTATAATGCTCTATCAAAAAAGAGCTTTCACCAAAGAGTATAAAGTTGTTTGGCAGATTGTTTTGTTTTATAAGATTGTCTAACTCATACTTTTTCACTGTCAACTCTTCCGTATATTTTGGCATTATACAAATTCACATCATCTATAACAACTTTTACCTTGCTAAAAAGGGGAACATTCACAGCACTTGTTATATGTATAACCGCACCTTTTATCTCATCATCAAGTTTTGCAGTAAGTTCAGGCAGTGTCTGGTTTATTTTAGCAACAAATGTTTTGCCTTTGTTCTTTTCTGCCCATCTTGCAAACTTTCTTCTTGCATACTCACTCTCAACACTGTCTGCTTCTCTTTCTTTTTGTGATATCATCAGACAAAGAGCTTCAATGTTTCTTAAAACATATGACTCCTCTTTTTTGTCCCCTCTTGCTATGGACTTTAGCAGTCTGTGCACTATAAGGTCAGAATATCTTCGTATAGGTGAGGTAAAATGTGTATATCTCTCAAATCCGAGACCAAAATGCCCAAGATTTACAGGTGCATATCTTGCCTGCATCTGAGCCTGGATTATAAGAGTGTCTACATCTTCACCTATACCCATCTCTTTTGCTGCTTTTTGAATCTCCTCTATAGTCTCTTTTGTGCTGTCTTTTATCTCAAAGTTAAGGCCTATTGCAGCCAGTTCCTGATAAAGATTTTGGAGTTTCTGGTTTGAAGGCTCTTCATGAACTCTGAAAACACCTGTCTCATATCTTTTTGAAGCTTCTTTGTTTGCCAAGAGCATACAGTCTTCTATAAGTGAATGAGACGGTGTTTCACTCTCTACAGATGTTGCAACAAGGTTTGTATCTTCATCCAGTTCCAGCCTTATCTCATCGCTTCTGAAGTCAAATCCTTTTTTCAGCCTATTTACTCTTAGTCTGTCTGTAACTTTTTTTAGTTGTTTCAGCATCAAAAAGATTTCGGCTTCTGTTGTTGTTTTTGCTTTTAGTTTTCCATCAAAAAGCAAATCAACCTCATCATAGTTAAACCTTCTTTTGGAGTGTATGACAGCTTCATAAACTTTTGAAGATGCAACCTCCAAATCTTTACCCAACTTCATCTCAAAAACATATGCAAGCCTGTCTTTATTTGGTTCCAAAGAACAAAGATTCTCACTTAGGATTCTTGGAAGCATAGGGATTGAACGGTGTGGAAGGTATATAGAAAAACCTCTGTATATAGCCTCAAAATCTATAGCTCCAAAAGGTTTGACATAGGTGCTTACATCTGCTATGGCCACATAAAGTGTGTTGTTTTTTTCATCATAGTATATGGCATCATCAAAATCTTTTGCAGTTACGGGGTCTATAGTGCAAAAGTTTAGTTCTCTTAAATCCACCCTGTTTTTGTATAATCTTTCATCTACATTTTTTCCAAAATTTTCAGCCTCTTTTAATACATCATCTTCAAACTCGTCATGCTTGTTAAACCATGCAAGAACAATCTTCTCATCAACTTTGGGGTCGTTAAAATTTCCAAGATACTCTATTATACTGTTTGAGTGGTTGTCTATCTTAAAAACGGAATTTTCATCAAAACTCTCTATCTCATCCTGTGTTAGTTCAACTCCTGATGGATGAAGAGTTTTTAAATCAAGAAGCTTTTTTTCTCCATCTTTTTTTAAAACTATGGCAACAGAGTATGTTTTTTCTCTGCCTAATATCTTTATAACTTTTCCCTCGGGAGGTCTTTTTGTAAGAAATCTCTGGACTACTACTATATCATTTTCTTTGGCATCAGCTAAGTTTTCATGATTTATATAGATATCTTTTACACTCTCTCCTATAACATGAAGGTATGCACCCTCTTTTTTGTCACTAAGGCTTATAATCCCAAAGCGGTATTTTGAATTCAGCTTATATATACCGCCTTCTTTTTTTAAAATACCATCTTTATACAAAGATTCTACAAGAGTTTTGTTTTGATCGTTTAAGTCCTGTTCATAAAACCCTTTAGTAAGTTTAGTCAAAAGATATTTCAACTACTTCAAACCTTCCAGTGCATTTTCATACGACTCTACATCAAGTCCGAACTCTTCTATGGTTGCTTTTGCTTTTGAAATATTTTCATCTGTTACGGCACCGTTTAAAGATATGGTTTCTCTTACCGCTTTTAATATCGCAGATGCTCTTTTTGTATCATCATCACCTGCCGTTTCAGGGTTTTTGGCATATTTTATGGTATCTACCAGCTTCTCTTCAAACTTCCAGTGTTCAAAAACTTTTGAACTTACTTCTGTTGTATCTACTCCCACTATCTCAAGTTCGGCAGAATCAACATCACCGTTTAAATGTTCTATGGCATTTTTAAACTCTTCCTCTTTTTTGTGGGACATTATTATCTGGGCTATTATAACTTTTCCTATCTCAACCAAAAATGCCGCAGGTGAAAGCACTCCCATAAGCCTGTTTTCTTTTCTCAGACACCATTTTGTAACAAGAGCATGCTGTTTTTTGGAAAGTTCTGCAAAAACTTCACTTGTTATGCCGTAAGGTGAAAGATCAAGCGAAAAACTTTTTTTGACTATGGAAGCCAGAGCAAACCCTCTTACAGTTCCCATACCAAAAAGTCCTACAGCCTGTGAGATAGAGTTTATCTCTCTGCTGAAGCCGTATAACGGAGAGTTTGCCGCTTTTAGTATATCTGCAGTCAAAAGAGGATCCTGCTCTATTATCTTTGCCATATCGTTAAATGTGGAGTTTGGATCCTGATAAACCTCTTCAATCTTCATCGCTGTTTCAGGAAGCGGAGGCAGTTGCTTTATCTTTTTTAAAACTTCTTCTGTCATTTCTAACCCTTTGTATCAAAATAAACTAGTCTAATTTTATATCAACAACCCTTAATATTTACAAAAAATTGATAATATTTTTTAAAAATTAACAAGACAAGGAACAACATATGCATATAACAAACGATGAAGCGGTTTTAAAAAAACTCGGATATACGGTATCTGACTCAACCTTGAAACAACTGCAAAATATAAAAAACAATACTACCGAATACGAAAAAATCATCAAACACATACTTGATTTGCATGACAACCTTCAGGTTAACAAATCATACATAGCGATGTCAAACTCCGTAAACCATTTTAAAATTAAAATTGACACAGATATAGAAGAGATGAAAAATGAAGCTTTGGAAAAGATAAAACACTTTCAGGATAAGTTCAAAGTAAACCTTGAAAAAGTTGACGGAAAAGATACTTACTACATTAAAGGTTTTCATCATTAAACAGATAGTATAATTGCATTTTCAAAAAAATATCCGGAGACAGATTTGAACAAGATAGAAAACATAAAAGAGGTTTTGGCATCACACAAACTCAGTGAGATTGAGTATGAACAGATAAAAAAAATTTTAGGGCGAGAGCCTAATTTAGTTGAAATTGGTATATTTTCAGCTATGTGGAGTGAACACTGCTCATACAAATCTTCAAAAGTTTATCTTAGCGGTTTTCCTACAAAAGCTCCGTGGGTCATACAGGGACCGGGTGAGAATGCAGGAGTTATAGATATTGGTGAGGGATATGCCGCAGTATTTAAAATGGAGTCACATAACCACCCAAGCTTTATAGAGCCTTATCAGGGTGCTGCAACCGGTGTCGGCGGTATCATGAGAGATGTTTTTACAATGGGGGCAAGACCGGTTGCAAATCTAAATTCACTCAGATTCGGCAATGTTACAAATGATGACAAAACCTCAAAACACCAAAGATATCTTGTTCGCGGAGTTGTAGCCGGAATCGGTGGTTACGGAAACTGTATGGGTGTTCCTACCATAGGCGGTGAGATAAGTTTTGATGAATGCTACAACGGAAATATTTTGGTAAATGCCTTTACACTCGGTATAGCAAAAGCTGACGAGGTATTTTACGGAAGAGCAGAAGGTATAGGAAACCCTGTCATATATGTAGGAGCAAAAACAGGAAGAGACGGGCTTGGCGGAGCTGTTATGAGCAGTGACAGCTTTACCGAAGAGAGCAAATCTCTTCGCCCTACCGTTCAGGTAGGGGATCCTTTTACGGAAAAACTCCTTCTTGAAGCCTGTTTGGAACTGTTTAAAACAGACTATGTTGTGGGTATACAGGACATGGGAGCAGCAGGTCTTACTTCAAGCTCTTTTGAGATGGCGGGACGATCTGGAAGCGGAATGATCATGCATCTTGACAAAGTCCCTGCCAGAGAAGAAGGTATGACTCCATATGAGTTTATGTTAAGCGAATCACAAGAGAGGATGCTTCTTTGTGCCAAAAAAGGAAGTGAAGAAGAGATTATAAAAATATTTGAGAAATGGGATCTTGATGCCGCCGTTATAGGAGAAGTAACAGACACGGGAAGGATGGAGCTTTTCTGGCACGGCCAAAAAGTTGCGGATGTGCCTGTTGACCCTGTAAGTGAAGAAGCACCTGTTTTAAAAAGACCGACAAAAGAACCAAAATACCTAAAAGATATACAAAAAGTAAGTATAGATGATTTTGAAAGAGTCTCAAACCAAAAGGCTTTTGAAAAGCTTGTCTCTTCCATGGAAGTGGTTGACAAAGCATGGGTATATGAGCAATACGATTCGATGGTGCAGACAAATACCGTAAAAAAAGGCGGTATGCTTGATGCTTCGGTTATAAGAGTCAAAGAAAACAAAAAAGCACTTGCCATGAGCAGTGACTGCAATGTCAGATACTGCTATATTGATCCGAAAAACGGAGCTGCTGCTGCTGTGATTGAAAGTGGCAGAAATGTTGCTATGAGCGGTGCCAGACCTCTTGCCATAACAGACTGCCTAAACTACGGAAACCCGGAAAACCCTGAAGTGATGTGGCAGTTTGCAAAAGGTTGTGAGGGTATCAAAGAAGCATGTGCTAAACTAAACACTCCGGTAATAGGCGGAAATGTTTCACTTTACAATGAAACAGAAGGTGTGAGTGTTTACCCTACTCCATCGGTTGCAACAGTAGGTGTAAATGATGACCAAAACAATGTTTTGATGTCAAGCTTTAAAAATGAAGGAAATCTTTTATATATTATAGGTGAGACAAAAAGCGAGTTTGGCGGATCACTTTATATGAAAGAGCTTTACAACACAGTTGCAGGGAAAATGCCAAGTATAGATTATGACAAAGAGTTAAAACTGTGGGATTTGGTTATAGAAGCGAACAAAAAACATCTTCTTGAATCCGCAAAAGACCTAAGCAGCGGCGGTCTTGCCATAACTTTGGCTAAAATGGCTGCAGTAAGCGGTATAGGGTGTGAAGTAGATGTAAATTTTGCAGATGATAGAGATATATTCAGTGAGAGTTTTTCAAGAGCGGTAGTTGAAGTAAGACCTGAAAACAAAGATGCTTTTGAGGAGTTTGCAAAAGGCTATCTGCCGTTTGAGATGATAGGAACAACATGCAAAGATAAAATTAAAATCAATGATGTCCAAATGAGTTTGGACAAACTAAAAGATATATACTTCAACAGATTCAAAGAGGTTATAGAAAAAGATTTATAACTCCTCCATCTTAAAAACCTCATAGGCAACCTCTTCATAGGGGTGTGCTTCTTTCAAAACATCAACAGCCTTTTTTATCAAAGAATCATCACACACCATTTCAACTTTATACTCATCTACCTTTTCAACTTTTCCTACATCTCCTATGTGAGGGTTTGCACCTTCAAGTGCTCTAAACTGTCCGCTGCCCAAAACCTCCCATGAGCATTTGTCGTAGTTTTTGTATCTTCCGACACCTATTTCAAAAAGTGCTTCTTTTACTTTTTCTTTATGATCCTCTGGAACAAAAAATGAAATCTTATACATATCAT
>WFOM01000212.1 GCA_015488075.1 Helicobacteraceae bacterium
TAACTCACCTTCGCTTGAAGTTATAAACAAAAAGATCAGCTTTATACAAACTAAAAAAGATGTAGCAGACAATTTTAAAAATCCAAACTTGGTTTTTAATACAAACACACTTCCATCAGATCAGGCTATGAGTCAAACCGTTATAGGTATATCTCAAAATATACCGTTTTACGGCAAAAGAGATGCAAATAAAGATATATACGAAGCAAAAGAGGAAGAAACAAAAGCAAAACTAAAAGATGCAAAAGCAAAGCTTGTGTATCTTGTTAAGATGGAGGCTTACAGATATTGGGAATACAGGGAGCTTTTAGATGTTATAAACGAATATTTACATATAACAAAACAAGCTATAGATTTGTATGAGTCTTATACATCTATAGATGAAGCAAACCATATGGGGATTATGAAAGCGGAACTAAGCTATAGTGAACTTAAAATTACAAAAAGGGATCTGCTAGCTAAAATATATAAAACATTATATAATCTGTCATATTTGACAAACACTGATGTTCAAGATGTTAATTTGACATTAAAACTTTCCAAAAAACCATCTTACAAAGAGTTAAAAGAGAAACTAAAAAACAACACCTCTTTATATGTAGATACAAAAGCTATACAAACAGCCAAAAAAGAGTTTAGGTATATAGATTTACAAAACTACCCGGATATAAATCTGGCTGTATCCTATGCTTTTAGAAAAAACTTTGACAACTATTTTAATCTTGGGTTTAACCTCTCTTTACCTATATACGGCACAGAAGACAAGTTAAGTGAAGCTGCCAAGGTTGCGGTTTTGGAAAAAGAGGCTAAAAAAACAGACACCCAAATAAAAATAGAAAACGAGTTAAAAGCATATTATGAGGATCTAAATGCCTACTATGACATATATAACATTATAGAAAAAGAAGCACTTCCACAGGTTAAACATATGTTTGAGTTAAGCTCAAGTGTTATAGCAACGGGTGGAGACCTGTTTAAATATATAGATGTGCTGTTTCAAAGGCTTGATCTAAAGAAAAAGTCTATAAAAGCAGTAGCATCCTACTATAAAACAAAAGCAAAAATTTCACTACTAGTTGGAGAGTTAAAATGAGAAAAATATTTACACTGCTTGGATTGGCATCTTTGCTTATAGCAAACGAAAAAGCAACTGTTAAACAGCTTTTTTCGGTTCAAACGGTCAAAGTAAAAAAAGAACAAAAGTTTTTCAGCAGAAAAAACTACGGATATGTTAAACCTTCAGATGCACTTATATACGATGTAAGTCCAAGATTTGGCGGCTATATAGTAAAACTGAATGCTGATAAAATCTATCAAAAAGTCAGAAAAAACGAGATTTTGGCAACTGTTTACTCACCTGAGGTTTACAAAGCAAAGCAGGATTACTTAAACTCATACAAATATATGAGACTAAAACACACAAACGGCATGTTAAAGAGTGCAAGGCTCAGTTTAAAACTTTTAGATGTGCCGGATAGTGAGATAGACAATGTTTTAAAAGAGAAAAAAGTTTCAAAATACACAAATATAATCTCACCCATTAGCGGTTATATTTTTAAGAAAAACTTAGTTCACAAATCCGCTTTTAACAAAAAACAAAAACTTTTTACCATAGTAAATTTAGATAAAGTCTGGGTTGAAGCCAAGATATATGAAGAGGATCTAAAATGGGTGAAAACAACAAAAGATTTTGAGATAAAGTTCAAATCTCTATCAAAAACATATAAAGGCAAAAACCCTTATATATACCCATCTTTGGATCCAAAAGAAGCAACTTTGACTCTAAGACTTGAAGTAGACAACAGACCAAATGATATATTTCCCGGAATGTATGCAACTATAATCTCCAAAACAGAGGCAAAAACATATCTGACTGTGCCAAAAACCGCAGTTATAAGAAAAAACGGCAAATATTTTGCATTTTTAAAGACTGAGTTTAAAGGGGAGTATGAACCTGTTGAGGTTAGTGTAGAGCCTATAGATGATTATACATATATAGTAAAAAGCGGACTAAAAGAGGGTGATGAGGTTGTAAAAAATGGTATGTTTATGATGGAT
>WFOM01000213.1 GCA_015488075.1 Helicobacteraceae bacterium
AAAATTATGTGCTAAGAGTAAAAACACAACTGTCTAAGCTTTAGCTAGTTTTGTGTTTTTAATAATTTTTCAACTGTTTCGCATAGAAAAAATCAAACTCTTCTTGATAAAATGTTTAGTTTACATCTATTTGCTTATCAAAAGATAATGTCTGTTTTTCGTAATTATAACTTTATGAGGTAAATCCTTATCTACCTCATCAAAAACTCTCTCTCCTTTGTAAAACAAAAGTTTTGTGTTGTTATCTCTGATATTTTTGGTTAATTCCAAAAGCATTTTGGTATCTGTAACAGCTCTTGAAGTTATAACCTCATATACAAAAGGCTCCAACTCCTCTACTCTTTTTTTTACTACACTGACATTTTTTAGACCAAGCATCGCTTTTACATAGTTTAAAAAACTGTATCGTTTTAGATTTGGCTCACAAAGTGTAACACTTACATCTCTTAGGGCAAAAGAGAGTATAAGACCCGGAAAACCTGCACCCGTTCCAACATCAAGAAGAGTTTTTTCAGGTTTTAAAAAACTAAGCGGATAAATAGAGTCATATATAAACAGATCTATAGTTTTTTCATCTTTTGCACCTGTAAGGTTGTGTGTTTTGTTCCATTTTACAAGTGCTTCTTTGTATTTTTGAATATTGTTAAAAAAATCTTTTCCCAAATCAAGGTTTAGTTTTTGTATCTCTTCTTTTAAGTTCACAATCTATCCAAAAAGTTTTTTCATCATTTTAAAAAATGCTTTAAAAACTCCTTTGTTTCCTACCAAATCATCTATAAATTCATCATAGGTCATACCCTTGTCATCCAAAAAACCTCTTAGATACATCTCACTTGCTTTCATACCGCCGTCTTTTTCAATCTCCAAAAGTCTTTTATATACAGGTTCAATTGCATCTATGGCTTTTTGGGGAGCGGCTTTTCTAAAAGCCGTATAACTAACAGGCTCGTTTGTTATAGGATCCATCTTTGCTTCAAACTCTGTTACAACCCAGTAGTGATCCCCGCTTTTGGCAAGATTTTTGACAAGTGCCATAATGTTTTGACCTTTTTTTATCCTGTCCCACATCATCTTAAACACAACCTTTGGCATATCCGGATGTCTTATGATATTGTGCGGTTTTCCCAGAAGTTCACTCTCACTGTATTCGCTAATCTCAACAAAGTAATCATTCGCATAGGTTATAACACCTTTTGTATCAGTTTTTGAGACTATATACCTTTTTGGATCAAGCTGTTTTTGTTTATAGGTTGGAGTCGGTCTTGTCATATCGGTTCCTTTTTTAAGTATTAATGAGAAAAACTATTATAATTATATAATTCTATATTAAATTTTTAAAGAAAAAAGTGTATAATTTTTTTTAAAAAAATTTTCAGGTGTAAAAAATGAAAAAAGAGGACTGCTTAAACAGTTTGGACAATCTTATAAAACTGCAAAAAAACCAGATGAAAAACATCTATCTTGTGATACATATAAACAAAAAAAATATTCCTCTGACATCAACAAACCATAATGAATGCCAAACAGGCAAGTGGCTAAACAGCTCTCATGCCAAAGAAGTTTTAGGTCCTCAGACATTTGAAAAACTTGAACAAAAACACAAAGAGTGGCATAAGATTTACCAAAAAATCTACGATATACTCTTCTCAAACAAAAAAGGGCTGCTTTCAAAAATGTTTTCAAAATCAAAACTCTCGCCTATGGATGAAGACAGAGTAAAAGCATACTATGACGAACTTGAAAGCATAAGCAAAGAGTTTATACAGATACTTGAGTCTGCGAAAAAAAGAGTAAATGCCATGAGTGAATCAAAATTCACTAAACTATAAATCTCTCTTTAAATTCGTTTGAGTTTACCGGTTTTGATATAAAGTATCCCTGTATAAGAGGGCATCCGAGTATTTTTAGTATCTCTACATGCTCTTTTAACTCAACCCCTTCTGCTATTATTTCAAGGTTAAGACTTTTTGCCAAAGATATTATGGCATTTACTATCTGTTTGTCCTCTTTGTTGTTATGCATATCCATTATAAATGCTCTGTCTATCTTTACTTTGTCTATAGGCAGTTTTTTAAGATATGCCAAAGATGAATACCCTGTTCCAAAATCATCAACAGAGAGTTTTATACCTATTTTATGGATGGCATTTAGTGCATCTATACTTCTTTGGGGGTCTTTCATAATCTCTGTCTCTGTTACTTCAAACTCCAACATATCAGCATCAAAATCATATTTTTTTATAGATTTCTGTAAAAAATCCAAAAAATCATTTTTTAAAAGCTGTTGTATGTTAAGGTTTACAGAGACTCTTCCCGCATAAAGTCCGGCTTTTTTCCAAAACGATACCTGAGACAAAACCTTATCCATAACAATTCTGTCTATATCTATAATCAAACCGCTTTCATATGCAATTTCCAAAAACTGCTCAGGCGGAATCATCCTTCCTTTGTCATCTACCCATCTTACCAGAGCTTCCATACCCACGACTTTGTTTTGCAGTATGTCATATTGCGGCTGATAATATATCTCAAAATCTTTTTTTACTATGGCATTTCTGAGTTTTTGCTCTATATCCGTAACTGCAAGAGCTTTTGAGGACATATCTTTGGAATAAAACTCAAACCTTCCTTTACCGAGTTCTTTTGCTTTATACATCGCAAGGTCGGCAAATTTCAAAAGCTCGTTTTTTTCTTCCGAATCGTCAGGAAACAAACTTATACCTATACTGGCACTTAGAT
>WFOM01000214.1 GCA_015488075.1 Helicobacteraceae bacterium
CTTTTAGTTGCTATGGCATTATCTGTTATATTTTTTATGGTTTACGGAACGCTTTTTCCTCAAAAACCTATCAAAAACGATGCAAACAAAACAAAAAAAATAGAAAAAAATACAAAAACAGAACAAAAGCCTGCAACCACACTCAAAGCTGAATTAAAAGCAAGTTCAGACTCAACGATACTCTCAACAATAAAATCAAAAGATTTTGTTTTAAAACTTGATACTTTGGGAAGGATTGCCTACAAAGAGCTATTGGATGAGAAGTTCAGAGACAGTGACGATCTTCATGCTCAAATAGTTCCTAAAAACGGAGCAAAGCCTCTTTTTATAAGATTTTTGGATGAAAAATTAAATGAAGAATCTGTAAAAACACCTTATACTGTAGACATAACAGATGCAAATGTTACAGACAAACCGGTAACGGTTACCCTTACACAACATTTAAAAGAACTAAGTGTTACAAAAAAGATAACTTTTTACAAAGATGGACATTATGATGTAGCTATAAGTCTCTCAAAAGATGCAAGATATGTCATATATCTTGGACACAGACCGGTAGTAAGCAAAAAACTTATGGCGGCTGCGGGAGCTTTGGTAGTTGACAAAGAAGGTGTTATACATATTATAGAAGACGGTGATGCAGATGAGACTAAAACTTTTAAAAGTGTCCAGCTCATAAGTGCATTTGACCAATACACCGCAACTATGGCATACAACATTCCAAAAAACAGTGTAGTTACTATTCAGGGTGATTCAAAAGAGAATCCTATAGTTTATTTTGACGGTGCAAAAGATATAAAATTTAACGGTTATCTTGGACCAAAAGAGTATAAAACACTAAAATCAATAGACCCTGTTTTGGTAAATGCCATAGAATTCGGATGGTTTACATGGGCTGCCAAACCTCTTTTTGGCATACTTCTTTGGTTGCATTCTCTTATAGGCAACTGGGGATGGGCTATCATAGCACTTACATTTTTGGTAAGAGTTGTGCTTTATCCTCTGACATACAGAGGTATGGTGTCTATGCAAAAGATGAAACTGGTAGCTCCAAAGATAAAAGAGATTCAGCAAAAATACAAAGGCGATCCTCAAAGACTAAATGCTGCTACAATGGAGCTTTATAAAAAAGAAGGTGTAAATCCGTTTGGCGGATGTCTGCCTATACTTTTGCAAATTCCTGTATTTTTTGCCATATACAGGGTGCTTTTAAATGCTGTTGAACTGCAGGGTGCTCCTTGGATACTTTGGATAGATGATCTCTCAAGAATGGATCCTACTTTTATACTTCCTATACTTATGGGTGTTAGTATGTGGTATCAGCAAAAGCTGACACCTACAAACTTTACAGATCCTATGCAAGAGAAGATCATGAAGTTTTTACCGGTTATATTTACATTTTTCTTTGTTACATTCCCTTCGGGACTTGTTTTGTATTGGCTGGTAAACAATATTTTTTCTATAATACAGCAACAGGTTGTAAACAAACAGTTTGAAAAATACAAACAACTAAAAGCAAAAAAAGAGGGAAAATAGTATCATGAAAAAGATAGAAGCAAAAACACTTCAAGAAGCTTACACCAAAGCCGCAGACGAGTTTAACTGCTCCGTAACTGAGCTAGTTATAGAGGTTGTTCAGTATCCTTCAAGCGGTTTTTTAGGGCTTTTTGGTAAAAAAGCTATCATAGTTGCAACAAAAAAAATCTCATACGATACTAAAAATAACGAAGAAGAAAAAGAAGTATCAAATAAAGCAAAAACAAAAGAAAACACTTTAACAGATACACAAGAAAATATCATTAAACACGAAGAGGATGTTCAAAGCGAAGTAAAAGTTGCTATAGAAGATGCAGTAAACGAGATAAGAAAAGATATAAATGACATGTTTAAAAAAGCATGTTTTGATATAGAAGATATAGTTGTAAATGCTTATGATGAACAAACTGTTTACATAGAGATAAACGGAAACGATGCGGCACTTCTAATAGGAAAAGAAGGTTATAGATACAAAGCTCTTTCTTATATGCTTTTTAACTGGATAAATCTAAAATACGGTTTGCAAATAAGACTTGAGATAGCTGAGTTTTTAAAAAACCAGGAAGAAGCGGTAAGAAGATATCTCGAAGGTGTAAAAGATGAGATAGACAGTTACGGCAGGACTCAGACAAAAATACTTGACGGTGTTTTGGTCCAAATCGCTCTTAGAGAACTCAGAAATGCTTATCCTGACAAATATGTAGCTATAAGAACTACAAGAGACGGGCTAAAATATATCATAGTAAATGACTACAACACATACTGATACCATTGCAGCCATTGCCACCGCTAACGGCATAGGCTCCATAGCCATTGTCAGAGTAAGCGGCAGTATCGCTTTGGAGATTGCCAAAAAACTTACAAAAAAAGACTCCTTCCAACCAAGAGTTGCTACACTTTCAAACATATATGATAAAAATGATGAGTTTATAGATGAAGCTATAGTTATATACTTTAAAGCTCCAAACTCTTTTACAGGCGAAGACATAGTTGAGTTTCAAACTCACGGTGGCTTTGTAGTTTCAAACAAGATACTTAAATCTGTTTTGGATTACGGTGCTAGGATTGCAGAACCGGGAGAATTTTCAAAAAGAGCATTTTTAAACGATAAGATAGACTTAAGCAAAGCCGAGGCTATAGCACAGATAATAGAAGCAAAAAGTGAGGATGCGGCAAAAATACTTGCTAAACAGTTAAAGGGAGATTTGAAAAACTATATAGACGATATAAGAGATTCACTTATAGAGATGCTTGCCTACTCCGAAGTTACTATAGATTATGCAGAGGAGGATTTACCCGAAGATATAATCCACCAAATTCAAGAAAAGATAAAAAAAATATCAGACAAACTAAACAAAACTTTAATCTCTTCAAAAGCAAGAGAAGGGCTTATGCAAGGTTTTCGCGTAAGTATAGTCGGAAAGCCGAATGTTGGAAAAAGCTCACTTCTAAATTCTTTGTTAAATTATGACAGAGCCATCGTTAGCGATATAGCAGGAACTACAAGAGATACCATAGAGGAGCAAGTAAGGATAGGCTCACACCTTATAAAGATAGTAGACTGTCTCTTATAC